>CBFHBI010000702.1:0-2400 GCA_965653755.1 uncultured Blastocatellia bacterium | reverse complement strand
CAATCTTTACGACTTGATGTGAAACGTAGAGTTCGACGTCGGCGTTGCGAATCAAACGATCGTAACTGATAACTGGGACGTTCTGTTTGTGCGCGGCTTCGACGATTGACGCCGCGACCTGGCCGTTGTGCGGCGCGACGATCAGGGCGTCAACGCCTTTGGTGAGAAAACTCTCAGCCTGATTGATCTGCGTGGCGTCGCTACCATCGGCTACGAGTACTTCACACTGCGCGCCGACCTCTGTGCAGCGTTGCTCGAAGAGCGCCTTATCGCGTTGCCAGCGTTCCTCCTTCAGCGTGTCCATCGAAAATCCGATGCGCACGGGCCCGCCGGACTTTGCGCCACGGCCGCCTCCGCCGGAGTCGGGGCCTTTAACGCAGGCCGAGTAGAAAAACAGAAAGCAAATGATTAGCAAAATTGATTTACCAAGTTTCATTCTGGTGAATTCCTTTGTCCGAATTGTGACGCGCTGAATCGTTAGGAGCCGTTTATAGCCGCGCGGGCCACTTTATTCAAGCAAAAAGCGACACTCTATCGGTTTGAGATTCGCAGGCTATAAGCATTTCTGGCCAGCGCCGCGTTCAGCCGTCTAGGTTTCTTCCATACAGCTGGCCTATTTGTTTGAGCCTTCGAGCCAATTCATCATTCAGAGCGCTCGTCTTCATTCGCCACGACCAATCACCTTCTGTACTAGCCGGCAGGTTCATGCGCGCTTCATTGCCTAGCCCGAGTCCGTCTTGGATCGGAACGATTGCCACATCTGCGACCGAGGCCATCGCGGCGCGAATCAGGTCCCAATTAATCTCGCGGCCGTCGCTCGCCAGATATTTCAAACTATAATCGCGCTCTGTTTCGGCAGCGCTGGCGAACCACCCGATGGTCGTGTCGTTGTCGTGCGTGCCGGTGTAAACGACGCTGTCGCGTGTGTGTCTGTGCGGCAGGTGATCGTTGGTGGCATCGCCTCCGAAAGCAAATTGCAGCACACGCATTCCCGGAAACCCAAAATCTGCGCGCAAACTTTCCACTTCGGGTGTAATGACGCCGAGATTTTCTGCGATGATCGGCAAATCGCCAAGCGTTTTTTGCAACGTGCTGAATAACTGCCGGCCGGGAGTTTCGACCCAGCGACCGTTTTGCGCCGTGACATCGGCGGCCGGAATTTCCCAGCTGGCAACGAATCCGCGAAAGTGATCGATGCGCACCAGGTCGAATAATTCCAGCGACCAACGCAAGCGATCAATCCACCAGCGGAAATCGTCAGCGCGCATCGCGTCCCAGTCGTAGAGCGGATTGCCCCACAGTTGGCCGGTCACGGAAAAATAATCCGGCGGCACGCCGGCAACGACGGTTGGTTTGCCGTGCTCGTCAAGCTTAAACAATTCGCGGTGCGCCCAAACGTCAGCCGAGTCGTGCGCGACGAAGATCGGCACATCGCCGATGACGCGAATGCTGTGTGCGGCCGCCTCACGACGCAGCGTTGTCCACTGACGAAAAAAAAGAAATTGACAAAATTGTTCTCGTGAGATTTGCCACGCCAGTTCCTGGCGAGCTTTTTGTAAACTGCCCGGCTCGCGAAACGCGAGGTCGTGGTCCCATGCCGTCCACTCGCGATCGCCTTGCGCAGACTTCAGCGCCTCGAACAACGCATAGTCGTCAAGCCACCCGGCGGCGTGCGAGGTGAACTGCTCGAATTCATTTGCGAGCGTCGCCGAAGACTGTCTGCGGAAAATCTCAAATGCCTGGTCGAGAACTTTCGCTTTCCACGACCTGACCGCTTCGAAGTCAACTGCTTCGCTGTTGGGCGGTGGGTCAGACAGGTCACTCGCTTGCAGTAATCCTTCGTGCACCAGGGCGCGTGGATCGATCATTAGAACGTTCCCCGCGAACGCAGAAGACGATTGGTAAGGCGAATTGCCGAAGTCCGTGGGCGTCAGCGGCAGCATTTGCCAAAGCCGCTGATTCGCAAGATGAAGGAAATCGACAAAGGCGCGTGCTTCCGCGCCGAAGTCGCCGATGCCAAATGGCGATGGCAGCGAAGTTGGATGCAGCAGAATGCCGCTCGTTCTTTTCGAGATGGACGGCGTCATGCGCGAAACTGTTTGCCAATGGGAGTGCGTGCAATGATACTACGAGCGTGATAACCGACCGCAGCCGGCGCCAATTTCCCGTCTATGGTTACCTCGGGATAACCGTGATGATTGGCGCCGAGGCCCTTTTGTTCGGCGGCAATCAATTCGTCGGTCGCTGGTTCACGCCGATCGTTTGGACCGGCTATATCCTGTTCGTCGATGCGATCATATTCAGATTGCGTGGCCGTTCGCTGTTAAGGACCGATCGATTGGAATTGTTCCTGATTGCGTTGATTTCAATCGGCGGCTGGTGGTTGTGCGAATTCTATAA
>CBFHBI010000701.1:0-2403 GCA_965653755.1 uncultured Blastocatellia bacterium | reverse complement strand
GATTTTAGCGGCGGCATAACTTGGAGCAGCGCCCGCCGGAGGGATATGGACAATCTCTCCATTGACGATTTCTGCTTTACCGTCAACCCGGTAAAGATCTTCGATTGTGGCTTCCAGGTTCGCTACCATCGCTTCAGCCTCGGCTTCGATTCTAACACGACCGGCGACCCACGTCTCATGCTTCTCTATCTCGCGCTGATGCCCAGCGCTTTCATTCGACGATACAAATGACTGCGATCGATGCCCATCAACTCAGCCGCGCGCGAAACATTTCCTTCGGCTTCGTCCAGCTTTCGCTGGATGAATTCCCGATGATACGCATCGCTGGCCTCTTTGAATGAAGGAAAACGATAGGACGACGCGGGCGGTTCGGCATCGGCGAAAGCCGGCAGGTCATTCACCGAGACGCGATGATTTTGATGCATGATCACAACGCGTTCGATCGTGTTTCGCAACTCGCGCACGTTCCCCGGCCAGGAATATCTCTGCATCATTTCAATCGCTTCCGGTGCGAACTTCTTGGGCTTCTTGCCATAGGCGGCGGCGAACCGCTGGTTGAAATGATCGATCAGCAACGGCACGTCTTCCATTCGTTCGCGCAGCGGCGGCACTTCAAACGGAATCACGTTCAGCCGAAAGAAAAGATCCGCCCGAAACGTTCCCTTCTCGATTTCTTCGTCCAGCCGTTTATTGGTCGCGGCGATGACGCGCACGTCCACATTGATCGGCGTGTTGCTGCCGACCGGCTCAAAGCGCTGCTCTTCCAACACACGCAGCACCTTTGCCTGCACGTTCGCGCTCATGTCCGAGACCTCGTCGAGAAACAGCGTGGCGCCGTCGGCAAGTTCGAACTTTCCTTTCTTGGCCGCGGTGGCGCCGGTAAACGATCCTTTCACGTGACCGAACAATTCCGATTCGATCAACTCTTCCGGAATGGCCGCCGAATTGACTTCGATGAACGGCGCCGCCGCGCGCCGCGATTGCGCATGAATCGCGCGCGCCACCAACTCCTTGCCCGCGCCTGACTCGCCGGAAATCAGGACGCGTCCGTCAGTGGGCGCGACCACGGCAATCTGTTTGCGCAAGGCGCGCATGGCCACCGATTCGCCGACCATCGCGTACTCGGCGCTCAACTCAGCGGCCATCTCGGCGTTTGCGCGCTCGAGTTGCCTCTGCCGCAAGGCATTGCGCACCGTCAAAACGGTCTTCTCGATCGACAGAGGCTTCTCGATAAAATCAAACGCGCCAAGTTTCGTCGCGCGCACCGCCGTTTCCACGTTGCCATGTCCAGAGATGATCACGACTGCGGCATCTGAATTGGACTCGCGCATCTGCTTCAGCGTGTCGAGCCCGCTAATGCCCGGCAGCCACACGTCCAGCAACACGCATCCGTAAGCGCGCCGGGTGAGCACCTGCAAACACTCTTCGCCGGAACCTACGGCGTCCGCGGTGAATCCTTCGTCGCGCAGGACCGCGCTCAAAGATTCGCGGATGCCGCGTTCGTCATCGACAATTAAGATCGATTCAGACATAAAAGCAGTGGTCGGTGGTCAGTGGTCAGTCGGCGACCTCCATCAATGAGCCGTACGCTAGCGAAAGATGTTTAATGAACTCTCGCGTGTGGTTTCTTCCTTGGCCCTCTGCAATACTCGCCGGGATAGACACGGCGGCACGCTGGAGTTGGGCGGCCAATCCGTACAGTTCTGACTTTGGGAACCTTTCAGCGATTCCATAGCACGCGACAACTAAATCCATCGCCTTCTGCCACACTTGTAGCTGATGATAAGTTTGAATCGCCTTCTTCAGCGTCGATGCTGCGATGACTAGGTTTGCTATCAATACAACTGACCCACCACTGACCACCGACCACTGACCACCGATCACTAACCACTGACCGGTAATTCAATCACAAATCTCGCGCCCCGCGGACTGTTCGGTTCGGCGTAGACTTTTCCGTCGTGCTCAGAAATTATCCGAGAAACGATCGCCAAGCCTAAACCGGTCCCGCGTCCGCGAGTTGAGAAGTACGGCTGGAATAAACGTTTGAAATCGCCGGACGGAATTCCCTCGCCCGTATCTTCCACCGTTGCCGATAATATTTCGCGGCTTGGATCGTGCCGCGTCGTGATGGTAATGAAACGTTCACCCGGTACATCCGTCAGCGCTTCGAGAGCATTGTCGATTAAGTTCACAAACACTCGCTTGATCTGTTCGACGTCGAGCATGGCGGGCGGCAACTGCCGCGCTAACTGCAGACGCATTTCGACTCCGCGTAAGCGCTCGTCATAGAGCAGCGCTGTCTGCCGGATCACTTCGTTCAAATCGCTCAGCTCCAGTTTCGGCGGCGGCATCCGGGGAAAGCGCGAGAACTCATCGACCAGAGCTTTCAGGCCGGCGACTTCG
>CBFHBI010000700.1:0-2414 GCA_965653755.1 uncultured Blastocatellia bacterium | reverse complement strand
AGAGCCACCGCTCTCACCTGAGATGTCGTGAAGCCCAGCCGTTTTTGCCGCGGCGATCTGCATAACTATTAGCGCGAGCACTGTAATGAGGCCCACGAGGATGCCGCGAACGTAAGAAATTCTGAGGCGATTGATCAGCATGTAATTTTCACCGTGTAAGTTTGACTGCCGCGACTCGACCGATCATCGAGCGCGCAAATTCCAGGATTGGATCGGCGAGCCGGGACGTCTTTGCCGATCAGTTTGACTGCACGAAAGCTGAGGCTTTTCGGGGCAGGTATTCTTTATTGACTAGGTGGTAGTCCGAATGCTCCGGCGCTACCAGTGGATCCATGTCAATAACGCGGCGTGGTTACGAGCGTCGTTATGTTCTAGAGCAACCGATGTGCCGCCGGAAAATTTTTGTCTTTGCGATCTGTTTCCGTGGCACAAATCATGCGAAGGAGAGGGAGCGGATCGCTAAACACGCGGTCCTGATTGATTCATCAGCCATTCACGCAGCATCTCGCTGAGGTTGAATGCCACAACCTGTCTCTTTTTGCACTGCCTGTCTTTTTGCCCCGACTCGCTTTGCTAACCCGCTGCTGTTGAGAACGCCGAAGGTGCGTGTTCGGTCGCGGACTGCGCGGGCTAACGGAATTTTTATGACTATTAATATTGATCGTGAGTGCCAGACCCCGGCGATGGAAGAGACGCAGATTCTCTTTACGCTCGACCTGGCGGGTAATTTTAAATCTGTGAACTTGGCTGCTGCGAGAATGCTTGGTTACGCCGCCGCGGACATCTGCCGGATGAACCTGGCGCAATTGGTTGCCCCCAATTATGCCGACTATGTCCGCGAGCAGATCGCCCATGCAGTCGTTGGAGAGTTGGGCGCGGTCTATGAAATCGAAATTTACGGAAAGAACGGAGAGGCCCACCCGCTGGAAATCAGCATGCGCTCAATGGTGCGCAACGATTGCCCCTTCGAATTGGAGGCGATTGCCTTTCCGCGAGTGAATCCCTGGCCGACGCGGGCCAGATGTTTAGACGAAAAATTTTGGATTGATGCCGGACTGAATAGCCCGCGAGCTTTGATACTAATATAATGCAAGTAATAAATTTTAAAAGAATGGCCGACTTAAAAGCCTTAGTAGTTGATGACGATGATCTGATCCGCAGCAATGTGGCTGAGGTTTTGAGCAACGAAGGCTGGGATGTCACCGAAGCGGATACGGCCGAGCGCGCGCTCGCGCTGCTGCGCGACAACGCCTGGTCGCTGGTCTTCTGCGACGTGAGATTGAGCAGCAAAAGCGATTATGAAGGCTATGACGTGTTGCGCAGCTTCAATGAAGAGCAGCCGGAAGCGCAGATCGTTCTGATGACCGGACATGGATCGGCGGTCGGAGCGCTCGATGCAGTATCGTCCGGCGCCTACGACTATCTGCTGAAGCCTTTCGAAATCGCCGATGTTAAGCGTATCTCGCAAGCCGTGCGTGGCGGCATCGAGAAACGAGCCCGACGAAGCGATACCGGCGAACTGCCCTCGGTTTCCGTTTACACTTCAGATATCGAACTCATCGGCGTCAGCGCAGCGTTTGTCGAAGTGATGAAGCTGGTGGGCCGCGTCGCGGCGACCAATCTTCCAGTTCTAATCACCGGCGAATCAGGCACCGGCAAAGAGATTGTCGCGCGGGCCATCCATCGCCGGAGCGCGCGGTCAGAGAAACCCTTCGTGGCCGTTAACTGCGGCGCGCTGCCGGCTGAATTAATCGAATCAGAATTGTTTGGTCACGTGCGCGGCTCGTTCACCGGAGCGACGGTCGATCGTCGAGGCCTTTGGCAGGAAGCGGATCGCGGAACAGTTTTTCTGGATGAGATCACGGAAACAACTCCGGCTTTTCAAGTCAAGCTCCTGCGCGCTTTGCAGGAAGGCGAGATTCGCCGGGTTGGATCGAATCAAACACAACGCGTGGATGTGCGCGTCATTGCGGCTACGAATCGTGACGCTGAGGATGAAGTTCGTCAGGGACGTTTCCGGCAGGACCTGCTTTATCGCTTGAACGCGGTCACCATTCACCTGCCCGCTTTGCGTGAGCGTCGCGAAGACATTCGCCCGCTGGCGAGGTATTTCGTGGAGCGCACGCTGGGACCGAATGCGCGGCCAATCGGTTTCTCAAAAGAGGCGTTGTGGATGCTCGAGAATTACGATTGGCCGGGCAACATTCGCGAACTCGAGAATGCCATCGTCCGCGCGACGGCGCTTTGCGATCAGGTGGTGCGACCGGAAGATTTGCCGGAGCGTGTGCGACGCTCATTCAAAATGGTCGGCAAAGAGGCGAATGGGGTACGGCCGGAAGCTGTGGCGGACGACGAGGTCCTGCTGCCGCTGAATGAAATTGAACGACGTCACATTCTGCGCGTGCTCTCGAGGA
>CBFHBI010000699.1:0-2420 GCA_965653755.1 uncultured Blastocatellia bacterium | reverse complement strand
GTCGCCCAGCTGAAATT
This sequence comes from uncultured Blastocatellia bacterium, assembly GCA_965653755.1. GTDB lineage: Bacteria > Acidobacteriota > Blastocatellia > Pyrinomonadales > Pyrinomonadaceae > UBA11740. Next base: position 2,403 of record CBFHBI010000699.1, on the reverse strand, counting down.
AAACGGGAGTTTTAGTCGATTGGAGTATGTGATTATCAGGCTACTTCTCCTGGGGCTTCTGTTGATTACGGCGTATGATCTTTTATATCGCCAGGCTCACGCGGTGTTCATGAGATGAAATGCGGAACGCTTGATGTGTTCTGATATAGGAAATGGAGATCGTTGGGTAAAAGATCGCTCTCGAATTGAAGTTCTGACGGGGAGGGAATGATGTCCAAACAATCGAAGGCTTACGCAGTGCACTTAGCTGATGAGCGCAGCGAACTTTGTTTTCAGGCGCGAGCGCAATTCCTGGAAGATATTGCCCGCCTGAAGCCGCAAGTGATAGCGGGACTGTGGGACCGTGTATTTCCGGAGTTTCGATGGGCGGTAATTCGGCGTTTTCGCAAAGAGGTTTTCGACGGCATCGACGACATAAAGGCGTATTTCGAAGAGAAGCAAAAGAAGTATTTCGAAGATCCTGACTCCAATTACGTCCATCTTCTTAATCGCAGATTGGAGCAGGTGACCGGAGCGCCGCCGTATCGTGCGATGGAACAATTGTCCAAACAGCCGGAGTTACAAGTAAAGGTAAATGAGGTGATCCTACGCTATGGACTTGCCGTTCATAACGCTTTAATCGCGCAATTGATACAAAGCAAATTACTGAGCGAATGGGGAGTGGATCCGATCAAGAGCGCCTTTCGTTCTTATGCTCAAATCGTTGAGCGTAAGGAAGACGATGTGCTTGTCACGCGATTTCAAGAGTGGTCTGAGGCTTCGAATTTGAGTGCGGAATGGTGTCGTGATCACGCTGTTGCCGTTCTCAGGGAGTGGTTGTCGCATCGCCAGCTTTGTTCGGTAGGTCTTTACACATCGGAGGAAGCGATGCAGCGAACCGGGTGGTCCTCGGCGGTTCACGAACTTCTTTATGGTTCAATCATTTCGCGCTTAAGTGCTGATACGGCCGTATATGGACTTAAGGGTCCCAAGCCACTCAAGTTTAGACTTGGGAGTGATGAATTTCAGCGAGAAGGATTCAATCGTTTAAGAGAGAGCCAAGCGACGTATAAGCGACGATCACTTGCGGATTTTGAGTTGTGGGTTATGGAGCGGCGTCGTCCGAAAGTGGCGGAAGTCCTTCACGAGGGTGAGGATGGAAGTGATCTAAGATTGGAAACGCTCTTTGAAATTCTCAGGCGTTTCACCAAAGCTTTAAATCAGCATATTCGCGTCACCTTAAAGGCGACAAACAAATCGGCCGGCAAACTCATAAAAGTGAAACGAAAGCGTTCATTGGAGAGCCATGTGAAATGGGCAGTTGAATATCAAGTGGCTCCCGAACGAACACTGGATGAGATTGTGAAAATTGAGAATTGCGCCGAAGCAGTGGCTGGTGTCTTGCAGAATTCGGGATCTAAAACGCTCACCCGTCATGAGATTTGCGAGGAGTTCTCGTGCTACGAGAGTTGGAATGATAGTGATGTCGATCGCGGGCTGGCACTGTTATTAGAGCGTGGAATTGCTTACACAGAACATGAAGATTCGACGTCGCGAGTCATTGACGCTTTAAAGGCAGAAGGGCGCCATGATCTATTCGGCCCGGATAGGACTATCGACGCTCAAAGGGAAGCCGAGAAGGTGATCAGGGACCGCATTGAAGCTGATTATGAAAACACGGGCGGCATCGTGATCGTGCGTTACGGACTTGTAGCAGGCAAAGAAGCTCACGCGCCAGACCGAAGTACAGTTAGTCGAGCAGTCAACGATATTCTGACTTTAATTGACATCGGCGGCAGCGGTATTAGATCGCGCGGTCGGTCAAAAAGTGATGCCGGGCAGACGCTTTCAAAGGCGGCGGGTCATAGCTAGGCCAAGCCGCTTGCGTGGATGCGGTTCTTGATCTCATCAACGACGTCTGCGCGGTCTGGAGGAACGATTACATAGACGCGCAACGCGTAGAGTTCAATATCGCTTAACGGTTTGAGCAGCGAGTAATTAAGGCCAACAATTGGCTTGCTAACATCGCTGTCGTCTTCCAGGACGAAGATTGATTCAGATAGGCCACTGTCTTCTTCGACTGAACTTTCCATAATGGAGGCAATTGGAACAGTCGAGCCGACTTTGGTAATTGGGATGCCCGGTTTATCCCAAACGTACCAGAGGTCGGAATCGATATTGAATTCGTTGGCCCATTGCTCAACGTGGTGTTCAATTGATTCTTTGCGCAACAGATGTTCATCGCCCGAATCCGCTGTACGCTGTTTGAACTTCTCATTGCGATAGACGAGTTTCGGCGCATCGCGTTCAAGGATCGAGTGTGTCTTTAGTCGCAGGATCTCATCATGCGTGGAGGCGGCTAGTTCGATAATTTTCTGGGTAATGTGGCTGTCGTCGAACTTACGCCACGCGCCGTTCTCGATC
>CBFHBI010000698.1:0-2423 GCA_965653755.1 uncultured Blastocatellia bacterium | reverse complement strand
TAGAGCGTGATCGAGATCGCCTTGTCGAGCAGCGGCCAGGGGATGTCCTGCTGGCCGATCTTGGCCACCTTGAACATGGTCCAGGCGATCACCGTCGCCGACAGGATCACCCAGGGAATCCAGCCCTGCCAGCCGGCCGGCGCGGCTTGAAGAAGGGCGTTTACGTAATCCCTTCGTTTTTCACCGCGCTGAACATCCTCGCCGGTTTTTATTCGCTCATGGCCAGCATGAGCGCCTATCGTTACCTGCTGAATGATTCGATCGATTCGACCAGAATGCGGCTGGACAAGGCAGCAATTGCGATTGGCCTGGCATGGTTATGCGACGTGCTTGACGGGCGCATCGCGCGCATGACTAAGACGGCTACGGAAATCGGCATTCAGCTCGATTCATTAGCCGACATTGTTTCGTTTGGCTTGGCGCCTGCATTTCTAGCGTATGTGTGGGGTTACGGGACAACTTTGGAAGGATGGACCAACGGCAGTCAATTCGCCTGGTTCGTATCGTTCATGTTCGTAATTTGTGGCGGCTTTCGCCTGGCGCGATTCAATGTGCAAGCATCGCGTCCGCGTCCGCTCGCGGAAGGCACGTCGAAGGTCGATAAGAAAAGCTTTGTCGGTCTGCCGATCCCGATGGCCGGCTGCCTCATCGCCGCCATCGTGCACTTCACCCCGACGCCGTTGAAGTACGCACCGCACAGCGCGCCAGTGCTGGCGATTGTAATGATGGTGCTGGTGGCTTTCCTGGCTTTACTGATGGTCAGTACTTTGCGCTTCACCAGTCTCAAGGGCGTGGGAACGGGCCGCAAGGATGCGCGTCTGGTAATCGGGCTGATCGCTTTGATCGGTCTCATCTATCTCTACTCGCAATGGGTCCTGCTCCTGCTCGTCTCAGGCTACCTCGTTCACGGCCTGCTGTTACGTGGGCTGACTTCTTTCGGCCGTCGTGGCGAAAAACAATCGCCCGACATGCGCGAAGTCTAACTAATCAAAACTTGAAATCTACTTTTGGTTTGCGCTTGCGAACGCGAGCAGTCCGTGCGGAATCGTGATTAACACCAGGTTATTGATCGCGACCGGCGCGGCCGCACTGCTGTTTTCCTCTCCTAAAGCGAGCGCGTTCGCAGTCTTGCCATCCCGCAGATTCAGCACAATCGCCTGATCGGTTGAAAACGGAGTGAACAACGCGCCGTCCGACGCCGTGACCGGACGTGATGAGATCCGGCCCGGCAATTGACGCCGCCAGATCAGCGCACCTCGGTTGAGCGACAACAGATAAGCAAAATTGTCGAGCGAAGCCGCGAGCACTCCATTTGAAACAACCGTCACCGCTTGCACTCCGGCGCCGGTGCGCCGATGCCAGGCAAGTCTCGCGTGCGCTTCGTTAAAGGCGTAAACGTTGCCGTCGTCGGACCCGAAATAAGCGACGTCTTCGTTCACGGCCACCGGCCCTTGGATCGATCCATTTGTCTTGTATTGCCACACGAGTTCTCCGGTCTTCGCATTGAGGGCGCGAACAATTCCGGCCTTGCTGCCGAAATAGACGCGACCCCCGGCTACCGTCGGCTGGGCAATAAATGTTTCCTGATATTGATTGCTCCACAACGTGACGCCGGTTCGCTTGTCGAAAGCAAAAACGCGACCGTCTCCAGTGGCCGCAAACAAAGCGGCAGAGTCAACTGCCAGACCGGCCGAGATAGCCACCGGCATGACTCTGGTCCACAGCGTGACGCCGGTTGTCTTGCTAAGCGCTCGCAGAGTTCCGCCGTTCGTTTGCCTGGTTGGTTCGCCGGTGCGTTGCGCGGCAAAGACGCTGCGATCGTCGGCCACGGGAGTCGCCGAAAAAGCACCTCCGGCCTCGGCTCTCCACTTCAGCTTTCCGTCCGCAGCGTTCAACGCCATCAAAATACCAGAACTCAAAGGCACAAATACCGTCTGGCTATCGGCGGCCGGCGTTAGATCGGTCGTTTGATCGGTTTGATAACGCCACGCGATCATCAAAGGCTGCGACAGGAGCAAAGGATCTTCCAGCGCTGCCGCTGAGCGCGTGCTGAAAGACGAAACCTGGGAGGTTGTCAGCGCGAGGACAATGCAGACGAAAATCGAAATTCGACTGAATAAGAACTTTGAAATAGCGTATCTCAAGTATCTTAATTTCACACCGAGATTTGGCTGCTCTCAAATCCCGACTTTATAATCCCAACTTTCAAACTCAACTGCAGTTTGGACGGCCAGTTTAGCGCGGAGGTTTTCTTTTTTTGCCAACCGACAGTCACGAAAGAATAATCATACTCGACTTTGGTTCGCAGTACACTCAACTGATTGCGCGACGGGTGCGCGAAACGGGCGTCTATTGCGAGATTCTGCCATTCAATACCGCCGTGTCGCAGATTGAAACCGCAAAACCGCGCGGACTCATTTTTT
>CBFHBI010000697.1:0-2429 GCA_965653755.1 uncultured Blastocatellia bacterium | reverse complement strand
GAACTGCGGGAAGGGAAGTTGGCCTGGATTACTCCGGGGCTGACAGCGACCGACGGACGTTGGGTCGCGAGCACGAGATGAATGCCGACGGCGCGCGCCATCTGTGCCAGACGCGTGATCGAGTCTTCGACTTCGTGACCCGAAGTCATCATCAAGTCCGCGAGTTCGTCGATGATGATGACGATGAAAGGCATGCGCGTCCACGGCTCGCCGTTTTCGTCGAAGTCCTTGACCGCGTTGCGCCGTTCGCGCTCGGCGTTGTAGCCGTCGATGTTGCGCACGCCCCAGCCGGCGAGTTCCTTGTAACGGCGCTCCATCTCGCCGACCGCCCAACGCAGCGCGCGCGCGGCCGGTTTCGGATCGACAATGATTGGCGTCGCCAGATGCGGAATGTCTTCGTAGAGGCCGAGTTCGAGCCGCTTCGGATCGATCAAGATCAACTTAACTTCATCGGGCCGCGCGCGATAAAGGATCGAAAGCAAGAGCGAATTGACGCCGACTGATTTACCCGATCCGGTCGTGCCGGCAATCAGCAAGTGCGGCATCTTGGCGAGATCGCTGACGTAATTCAGTCCATCGATCGTCTTGCCAAGCGCGATGGTCAGCTTCGACGTCGATTCTTTGAACGCGCGCGATTCAATCACTTCGCGCAGAAAGATTGTTTCGCGGCGCGGGTTCGGAACTTCGATGCCACCGTGCGGCTTGCCGGGCATGCGATCGATGCGAATCGATTCGGCTTTCAGCGCCAGACAGAGATCGTCAACCAGTCCGGTTACACGGGAATACTTCACGCCAGGGTCCGGCTTAAATTCGTAGGTGGTGACGACTGGTCCGGGACAAATAAATTTAATTTGACCGGTGACATTGAACTCGCGGCACTTCTCGGCAAGCTTAGTGGCCATCTGAAGCAATTCGTCGTCGGCTTGCTCCCGACGCATCTGCGGCTCGTTCAGGAGATTGACTGACGGCAATTGATAATCCGAGGCCGCGCCCTTGGGCGAAACTTTCCGCCGGCCGTCAAAATCCAATTGGCCGTTGGCAGGTGTTTCGGTCGTCCTTTTGACCGACGCTTCGCGCACCATGTCCTCGACCACGGCGGATTCGGCAGCTTCTGTTTTGCCGCGCGTGGCCCAGCCTTTCTTAACCGGCGCAGTTGCCGCGCCCGCCGCTGCTGACATGGTCTTCGGCGGCGCAGTTGTCGCCGCGCTGAACGATGCAAAGGCCTGGTCCAATTCATCGTTGCTCGATCGGATTTCAGTCGCGGTCGATATCTTTGATTCGGCAGTTGAGATAGGAGCATCGTGACGGGCTAGCGCCTGCAATTTCGCCTCACGTCTTTGTTGGCGTCGTTCGCGCCGGGCTAATCGCCACAAACGAAATCTTTCGGGTATCGCGCGAAACGCCGCCAAACGATTGCCGATGCCGTTAACGATGTACTCGTAGAAGTTGGCGAACGAAAAGTTGGTCGCTAGCAACAGACCGGTGGTCAGGACTGCGGCGAGCAGGATCGTAGCGCCGACGGTATTCAAGCCGCTGACCAGCCCGCGCGCCAGTAATGCTCCGATCAATCCGCCGGCATTGAAGCTGGCGTCGAAGAAAGGTTTGATGTGAGCAAGCGAAAGCAGGGCTGACGATGACAGCACCAGCATGACCAAACCGGACAGGCGCGAGACCGGCGCGCTGATTCGGCGCGAACGAAAGCGTCGCCACGCAGCCGCAATAATCAAAAACGGCAGCAAATATCCGGCGAGTCCGATCGATTGAAATAATGCCGCCGCGACATTGGCCCCGACCACGCCGACCCAATTGCGGGCGGCGATTTCGCCGGCAGCGTTCCACGACGGATCGTTCGGATTGTAGGAGGCGAGGCAAAGGCCCAGCAGCAACGCCAGCGCGACTAAGCCGATGGCGATGATTTCGTTGAGGCGCGTGTTGCGTGGCGCCGGTTCGATTTCGAGGTCGTGTTGAATGGCAGCCATAAATCAGTGAGCAGTTGGCCTGTTTAGCGGCGGGCGTTGCCCGCCGTTGCTGCGCGGGCGACGCCCGCGCCTAAACGGGGATTTGTTTCGTTACGCCGCTCGACGGGACAGCAAATACTCCTTAATGAAATCGTCAAGGTCGCCGTCGAGTACTGAATCAACATCGCCGCGTTCAAGCTTTGTGCGCGCGTCTTTCACCAGACGATAAGGCGCGAGCACGTAATTGCGAATCTGCGATCCGAAACTGATGTCTTGCTTATTCGCTTCGAGTTCCTTTGTTTCGGCTTGCCGTTTCTCCAATTCAAGTTCATACAAGCGGGAGCGCAAGACCTGCATGGCGACGGCGCGATTTTGGTGTTGCGACCGCTGATTCTGACACGAGACGACGATGCCGGTCGGCAGATGCGTGATGCGGACCGCCGAATCGGTCGTGTTGATATGCTGACCGCC
>CBFHBI010000696.1:0-2440 GCA_965653755.1 uncultured Blastocatellia bacterium | reverse complement strand
TCCGTTCAAAAACAGTCGCGTAATATTATCCACGAGATTATTAACCGACAACTAGCCGCGCGGGTCGTACCAGTTATAGATCCAGTTCATCATGCCGAACAGGGCGTAAGTCGCCACCGTCAGATCGACTGGCGGTTGCTCTCGCTCATCCTGAATTTCCCGCAAGATCTTGCGCGCTACCCGCGCATACTTTTGTTTCTTCGTCGACACCCGCGCATGGAGATCCCCGGCCAGCGACTCAGCCTCATGCGACAGAACTTTCATCTCGGCCATGTTCGCTGCAAAGAATGAAAGATGGTTGTCGATAAAGATTTGGAGCTTTGCCAGCGGATCGTCAAGCCCCTTAATGCGTTGTTCCAATCGTTCAAGCACGCGGCCGAAACAGTGATCCTGAATCAGAAACAGCAGCTCTTCCTTAGACTTGCAGTAATGATAAAGCCCGGCGAGGCTCACGCCGGTCGCGCGCGCGATGTCGCGCATCGAGGTCGAGTGATAACTCTTTTCGGCAAAGATCCCCGCGGCCGTGCGCAGGATGTGCTCGAGCTTTTGATCACGCCGGGAGAGCTCGTGCTTTCTTTCGCTGAATACCGTTTGAACCATTTTACCCAGTCCGAATTTATTTAGCTAAGCAAAGGAGCAACCGCTTATTTTAATCCCGGAAAAAAGCTCGCTTCGCTTCGCGTCATTTAACTTGCCGATTCCCTTTAGAAACACGTCACGCACTTCGTATTTGTGATCACCCAATCCGTACTCTTCCTGAAGATAACGGAAAGGGCGCGATGCCCAGTCGATCTCATGCGTCCATTTTCTCCCGTCAAGGAAAGTCACCTCGATCCGTAACAAACTGGGCTTAACAATATCTTCGAGTAAAATAACGCTCTGAAACTTACCAAACCGCAATTCATAAACGCAGAGTAATTCCATCTTCCTGATTGAATCTAACGACGACACAATCAATTCAAGTCGCTCCTTCGTCAGTCTGGTTTTGCCGGTTGCATGTTCTTGATCGTCCGCAACTCGAAGCGCGATCTTGCGAACACGTTCTCTTAGCCTGGTCCGGTCTTCACTTTCCAAAGCCAAGCGAGTAAGCATTGACAGGCTCGCAACCAGTAAGGATAGTTCATCACCCAATCGTTTTGAGAAATCTGCGATCCCGGCTTCCGTAAAATCCGCGCAAGTTAAATAACGTCGGCCTTGAACCTTTTTCGGTAATTGGATCCAGGAATCCTTGTCCAGCAGAATAGGCAGCACAAAAATGCGATTGAGTTCGGCCTCGCGTTTTAGAGCCCAGTCTAACTCTCTTTTAACCCACTTTGAGTTTACGGCTTCTGGTCCAACGAGAATCACAACGAAGTCACTCTCATTGGCGATTGCGTTTCTTATGGAGGTGTTGAGGTCCTGACCCACTCTCAACTCCTTTTCGTCGATCCAGGCTCTCACCTCGGGGGGCAAATTTCTCACTATTTCTCGCAGCAGCGGTTTATCTCTGCTGCTGTGGCTTAAGAAGATCTTTATGGTTGGCGGAGTAGCTGACGTTGTAACGATGTGTTCGGTGCTAGTCTCTTGCGATTTTAAAGCAGGCGTCGAGGAATCAGTCGCAGTAGTGGTATTACTATCCTTATCAGCCATTGTGCCAGCGGCTTTCTCCGCGAGTAGTCTTAAAGCCTTACATATTCAAATTCAAACGGCTTCCCCTTAATGCCAGTCGCCGGTGGTGCGAGCCAGTTCGCGATCTTCCCAACTTCGGTCACCGGTTTCATCAGGCTACCGACATATTCCCGATCCTCCATCGTCGGCAGCCACTCCGCCTTCTTCGCTTCGAATTCTTCCTGCGAAATCAGTTTGCCGTCGATATCGATATAATGACCGGCGTACTCACCCACGTGCCGATGAAAGCGGATGTTCGGCAAGTACAGACCCTGATTCAATCCTTCATCCGCCAGCGCCTTGTTCCAACGCGCCAAACCTTTTTCGCAATCCTTCACGTACTCGCCGCGCAAGACTTCGTTCAAAGCATTTCGCAGCGGCACCTCGCGCGGAACGACCTTGCCGTCTTCAACGACCATCATCGTGAAGCTTCCTTCGGCGGCCAAGTGATCCGTGTATTGCTCCTGCTCTTTGAACCTTCCTTTGAAACCGGCGGCAAAGAAATCGGCGGAGTTCGAACTGATCTCGCCGCCGAAAAGATCGAGCGAATAGCTGAACCAGAAATTGATGTACTTCTGAATGATTTCGAGCGGAATGCCGCCGAGTTTGCGCACGTCCTCGTTTTGCCTCATCAACTGCGCGGTGCGCTTCACAACGCGGCTCAAACCGGTGTCGCCGACGAACATGTGGTGCGCTTCTTCGGTCAGCATAAAACGACAAGTGCGCGCCAACGGCTCGTAGCCTGATTCAGCCAACGCGGACAACTGATACTTGCCGTCGCGATCCGTGAACA
>CBFHBI010000695.1:0-2448 GCA_965653755.1 uncultured Blastocatellia bacterium | reverse complement strand
ACAAGGACAGATGGTGCGTCAGGCACTCGACGAATTGCCTGATGAACAACGGCGCGCTTTACTGCTCGCGTATTTTGAAGGACTGACCCAAATCGAGATCGCCCAGCGTTTGGGCGATCCTCTGGGAACCGTGAAGACTCGCATGCGTTCGGGATTGCTGAAGTTGAGAGAGTTGCTGCGCGAAGGCTCGCGCCAACGGATTTAATGGAACATAGCGAATATCGGGAGCTGTTAGCTTTGGAAGCGCTGGATGCGCTGAACCCATCTGACGCGGGCGCAATGCGCGCTCATCTTGAGTCGTGTGCCCAATGTCGCAGTGAACTCGCCGAAATCCGGGACGCAGCAGCCTTGCTGGCCCATGCCGCTCCACCCGCGGCGCCAAGCGAAGACGTGCGCGAGCGAATCCTGGACCGAATTAAGACGACGAGTACATCAAGCTCGTCTCAGGCGCCGAAGGTATTGCCCCTGAGAGCCCCATCGTCCAAGGTTTGGGCGACCGCGCTGCGTTTGGCGGCGGCGATTGCCGTCGTCATGCTGCTTTTGGGAATAATTGTTTTGTGGCGTCGCGATGTTGCCTCGCGCCGCGAGATCCGCACGCTTGCCCATCAAGTCGATCGACAACAGCGTGAGCTGCAAGTCGAGCGAGAGAATCTCGCGCGGCAAGACGAAGCGCTGGCGCTGATGAATTCGCCTGAAGCGAAGAAGATGGCATTGTCAGGAACGCCTGCGGCACAGACTGCGCGCGCCACCTTCGTATATGATCAAAAATCAGGTCACGGCATGCTGATGGTCGACGAGCTGCCGGCTACGCCCGCCGATAAAGCCTACGAAGTTTGGTTCATTCCGAAAGGACTGGCGCCGATTCCCGGCCGCACTTTTACGGTCGATAGAGGCGGACGCGCATTGATCGCCGACAACCTGCCCTCTCAAGCGAAGGCGCCACTCGTTATCGCCATCACCCTTGAACCAAAGAGCGGATCTGCCGCTCCGACAGGCACCATCTACCTCGCCAGTCCCGCAAGCTGATCTCAATTCATCGCGCCGCAAAACTTTTTCTCGCGCAATAAATCCAAACCGGATCGTCGTCACGTATAGCCTTCAGATTTCGCGATCAAGTCTTGAAGGAGAATTAAGAATGAAAAGGGTGTACGCAATTCTGTTTATTTTGCTCGGCATGCTGGCAGTGGCTGCCACGGCCTCGGCGCAGATGATGAAAGAGAACCCGATGGTGGGCGGCGCGGCGATGTATCCCACGAAGACAATCGTGGACAACGCGATGAATTCCGCGGACCACACGACGCTGGTCGCCGCGGTCAAGGCCGCCGGACTCGTCGATACTCTCAGCGGCAAGGGACCATTCACTGTCTTCGCGCCGACCAACTCAGCTTTCGATCAGTTGCCCACCGGGACCGTCGATAACTTGCTGAAGCCTGAAAACAAATCGATGCTGACGAAGGTCTTGACCTATCATGTGGTCGCCGGCAAGTACGATTCGCAGGCCCTGGCGAAGCTCATCGCCAAAGGCAACGGAAAAGCGAAACTGAAGACCGTCAGCGGCGGCACGCTTTGGGCCATGATGGACGGAAGCAACATCGTGCTGCGTGATGAAAAGGGCGGCGCCGCGAAGGTGACGACGGCGGATGTTTACCAATCGAACGGCGTCATCCACGTCGTCGATATGGTGTTGATGCCTAATTAGCCGATTGTTTCTATTGAAATTTTCAAGGCGGTCTGGTATTAGCAGGCCGTCTTGACTTATCCGGTCGCACAGGCTGCGACCATAACCGCTGGAGGAGAACTGAAAATGATTAAGAAACTCTCAATATCTATTTGCCTGCTGGTGATTATGGGCGGCGCCTCATTGGCCCAGGCGCCAAAGAACGCAACCAATTCCAACACAGTAACTGTCGTGCAGGAAAAGAAGTCGCTCTACGCACGGCTCGGTGGTTACGACGCCATCGCTTTGGTGGTCGATGATTTCATCATGCGTCTGGCGACCGACAAGCGCTTCGAAAAATTCTTTACCGGCTTCAGCGACGATTCGAAGAAGCGTCTGCGCCAACACATTCTCGATCAATTCTGCGCGGCGGCCGGTGGTCCATGCGTCTATACGGGCCGCGAAATGCGCACCGTGCACAAAGGGCTCGGAATTACCGAAGCTGATTGGGATGCGGCGGCCAAGCACCTCGTCGAATCGCTGGACAAGTACAAAGTTCCGGAAGCTGAGAAGAACGAGTTGCTGGCCTTTGTGGTGACTCAGAAGAAAGACATCGTCGAGAAGTGATTAACTGTAGGGGCAGGGCTTGTCCCTGCCCGCACTGGTTCGCTAGCACGGGCGGGGACAAGCCCCGCCCCTACAGAGGGCGTCAAAACCTGCCGCTCTTGCCAATCGAATAAGCGCCGGTGAGAAACGGGTGCGTGCGTCGCTCGTAACCACGCGTGGTGTTT
>CBFHBI010000694.1:0-2455 GCA_965653755.1 uncultured Blastocatellia bacterium | reverse complement strand
ACTTATGAAGACGATCCTCGCACCCGGATTGAAATCGAGAATGCTGGGCCTGCACGGCTGGTACTCGACCAACATCCTTGGAAATCGCGACGGCGAGGTGCTCGACGATCCGGATTCGTTCAAGACCAAAGAAGAATCAAAGCTTTCGGTGCTGGAATACATCCTGCAGCCGGAAGTCTATCCACAGCTCTACAAGGATTTTTCGCACGTCGTCCGCATCAACTATTACCCGCCGCGCGGCGATAACAAAGAAGGCTGGGACAATGTTGACATCTTCGGCTGGCTCGGTTATCCGATGCAGATCAAAATCGACTTCCTCTGCCGCGATTCGATTCTGGCCGCGCCGATTGTTCTGGATCTGGCTCTATTTCTTGATCTCGCGCAGCGCACCGGAATGAAGGGCGTCCAGGAATGGCTCTCGTTTTATTTCAAATCGCCGATGACTGCGCCCGGTCTTTATCCCGAACACGACATCTTCATTCAGTTGATGAAGTTGAAGAATACGCTCCGGCACTTGCGTGGCGAAGACCTGATTACGCACCTCGGTCTTGAATATTACGACTAGCACGCTGCCTGTCTTAAACTCGACCGAAATTCAACCGACGATTCCCGCTGTCGGGAATCCCTTTACGTGCACTCCCCTTCGGCGCCGATCGACTACCATCTCTGCCCAACACGAATTGTCACTGGTTTTGTGCCGAGAAATGTCAGGTGTGTAGCTTTGATGTGTCGGCTTTTGTCGAGAAGTCCTTCACGCTGCAGCAACATTTTGGGTGACATTTCTTTTCGAGTCGTATATATAGCGTGTGCGCGCTCCGAGTTTGTTAAGTTCGCGGCGGATTTTGCCGGAAGGAAACTCGGCGTCATCGGCGCGCATCAATAAGCTGCGGATCGTCCTTTGCTTTAGTCAGACCAGCGGAGGATCCGCGACGATGACGAAATCGCAAATGCGTGAGCGTCATCGCCGGCAGATAAAAATACGGTGATTGCGGAACTGAAAAAAGAGATGAGTGCCCCAGAAAAACAATTAGTCGAAGAAGCAGTATTTCTCGATCCCGATCAAAAGAGTCCGCGGGCGCAGGAATTTGAAGAGCGCCTCTCGGCGCGCATCGTCGGCCAGGAACGTGCAGTCCGGCGCATGAGCGGGCTGTATCAAATATTTTTGGCGGGAATGAATCCGCCGGCGCGGCCGATTGGCACGATGCTGTTTCTCGGACCGACCGGCTCGGGAAAGACGCGCGTCATTGAAGCGGCGGCGGAAGTCCTCTTCAGCGATCCGAACGGCGTAGTCAAGATCGACTGCGCGGAGTTTCAGCATTCGCACGAAATCGCGAAGCTGATTGGCTCGCCTCCAGGATATCTGGGCCATCGCGAGACTTCGCCGATGCTGACGCAGGAAAATCTCGATCGGACTCACACCGAAGAGGTGAAGTTGACGTTGGTGCTGTTCGACGAAATTGAGAAGGCGTCGGACGCGCTTTGGCAATTGCTGCTGGGAATTCTCGATAAAGCCACGTTGACGCTCGGTGACAATCGCCGAGTAGATTTCTCGAAGTGCATGGTGATCATGACTTCGAACCTGGGCGCGCGTGAGATGTCGGAACTGATTTCCGGCGGTATTGGTTTCGCTCCCGGAAAAGGCGCGAAGAACCCGCACGACACGGAAGTCGATCAGAAAATTTATCGTACGGCCGTCGAAGCCGCACGCCGCAAGTTTTCGCCTGAATTTATGAATCGCATCGACAAAGTTGTCGTGTTCCGCTCGTTGAAGGAACATCATCTGCGCGCGATTCTCGATCTCGAAGTGCAAGCCGTACAGGACCGCATCATGGTTTCGGCCGGCACCAAGTTCGTCTTTCAGTGCTCGGACGAAGCGAAAGCCATGCTGCTGAAGGAAGGCATCGATTTCAAATACGGCGCACGTCATCTGAAGCGTGCGATCGAGCGGTTCCTGGTTTATCCGCTTTCGAACCTGGTGGCCACCGGTCAAATCGGTCTGGGCGATCTGGTCCAGGTTGGACTCAACCGGAACGCAGGCAAATTGACTTTCTCGAAGAAGTCGGGCGGCGCTTTGATTCAGGATATGATCATGCCGCCGGTTGGTGTTGAAAACCTGGCGAGCAGGTCCGGCAGCGTGGGTCTGCCGATTCCGCAAGCTGCCAAGGAAAAGGCCGCTAAGAAGGGCCACGGCCGCGGCGAGAAAACCGAAAGCTAAGCTAACTTAACTCGTTCAAGTGGGCGCCGGAGTGAAAAGCTTCGGCGCCTATTTGTTTGATCAATGCAACCGGCGCAGTGCGGCCCGCGCAGTTTGAGACAAATAAGGGTCATTAGACTCGATCGCGGCTTTCAAGGCAGGCATTGCCGTGGAATCTCCGATCTCGCCAAGCGCTTCAGCGGCCGCGCGTCGAACGTCGATGGGAACCTTCTCATCGTTTAGGGTGGCGACCAACACTGC
>CBFHBI010000693.1:0-2458 GCA_965653755.1 uncultured Blastocatellia bacterium | reverse complement strand
CGAAGACGTCCTGCGCCAGATGCAGAAGGCCAAGACACATTTCGGATTTGTGGTCGATGAACATGGCGGGGTCGAAGGCATTATCACTCTCGAAGATCTGCTCGAAGAAATCGTGGGCGACATCTCCGACGAACACGACGAGGAGGTCAACGAGCAGATCGACCAGGTCGATGATCGCGTCTATGTTTTGGATGGCGCGCTCGCGGTGCGCGATCTAAATCGAAGATTGAAGACTTCGTTGCCGGAGTCTGACGGCTACACAACGGTCGGCGGCTTCCTGATGAGTGTCGCCGGACACGAGCTGCAACCCGGCGAGGTCATCGAACACGAAAGTCTGCGGTTCACTGTGGAGAGGGTCGAACGGCGCCGGCTTTTGCGCGTGCGTTTGGAATTGCCTGAAGAGAAAATCGAAAATGGCGCCGCCGAGGCCGCAAACGCGCCGCGGTAGGATTCGTTGCCGGACACTTCAGCCTGTAGTCCATGGTCGAGCCTTTTTCACCCGGACGCCCGAAAAAGGTTGCTGCTGAATTGCTTCTTTTCGTCCAACCAAGTCCGTTCCAGCGCAAATCCTGCAGCGGCGCCTAACGATCTCAGATCATCAAGATCATATTTATACGCATTCTCGACGTGAATGCGCTCGCCCGCGGCGACGTCGATCTTCATGTCGAGTGCGCGAATGTGAACTGACTGCGACTGCAAGCTCTCCAGATAAACCTCAACGCGTCCGCTCGTCTCGTTGTAGAACGATCGCAAGCCAAACGCCCACAGGTCGAAGTTCGCCTGCAACTCGCGATTGATCCGCTCCAGTTCATTGACGATGAAGGCGCGCGTGACTCCCAGGGCATCGTTGTAGGCAGCTTCGAGAATTCTACGGTCCTTTTTTAAATCGGCGCCGAGTAACAAGAAGTCGTCAGGCCGCAACACCTGGCGGATCGCTCGCATGAAATTGGCGGCTTCATCCGGCTCAAAATTACCGATGTTCGATCCCAGAAATAATACCAACACGGGATTCAGGCCCAGGTCAGGCAGCGCTGCCAGCGCTTGATAATAATCCGCCGCGTAAGCATCAATCCGCAGGTTCGGATACGAACCAAGCAATCCACGAGAACTTTCAGACAGGGCCGTGCGGGAAATATCAACCGGCACGAAAAGCAACGTCCCGCGTTGTCGCATGAAAGCTTCGATCAAATGACGGGTCTTTTCCGCACTGCCGCTGCCCAGTTCAATCAAGGTCTGGCAATCGGGGACAGAACCGATTATTTCACCGGCATGCATTCTCAGAATCTCGTCTTCGGCCCGCGTCAAGTAATATTCATCGACTTCACAAATCGCTTCGAACAAACGCGAGCCCAGCTCGTCGTAGAGATACTTCGGAAAGAGATGTTTGGGATTGGCTGAGAGACCTCTGCGGACATCGTCAGAAAATTCCGCGTGGCCGTTTCGTCGCGCCAAATCGTGAATGACCAGACGCGAATCTGGAACTGCAGAGGATGTGACTTTGGCTCTCAGTTTGGCGTCCATGGGAATTGTTTGGCCGGAAATGAAGACGACGGGGATTATCGCACCCAGCGCCGAATACAGAAAGGGCAGTCGAGTTAAGCTCGACTGCCCAATAACCTGCTTTGCAGTGTAGCTGCGGCATCTCGGCCGCTCAGACCGCACAAGTGCGGCCTAAATCAATCAAATGATTACCGTCCGTGACCGTGTCGCCGGCCGCGGTGTAGTCGGCACTGTGACATTAATCGGCGGCGTAGCCGGAACGACAATCGGCGGAATTTGAATGTTCATCGGCGGGATCGCCGGAATGGCCATCGGCGGAATCGAGATGCGTCGCGTGCCAACTGTGCCGGGCTGAATCAGTTTGCCGTCGGGATTCTTTTCCGGCGTGAGTGTGACCGTGCGGCTGTTGTGATCGCGGACGACTGTCAGCGTCACATCGCCAGTCTCTTTCTTGCTGAGGCCGCGAGCGATGTCGCTGGGCGACGTCACCCTCTCGCCGTCGATCGCAGTGATCACATCGCCGGCTTTCAGACCTGCCTTGGACGCGGGACTGTTCTCGCTGACCGAAGTTATCAGAGCGCCGCCATCCTTCACGCCAAAGTAATCGGCAAGTTGTTTCGAGAGCGTTTGCGTGCTGATGCCGATGCGGCGGTTCGCGCCGCCGACCATAAAGACCCTGGGCTCGTCGCCGCCGCTAATGGAAGGCGGCCAGCTCGGCGCCGGAAACACCTGCACGCCGTTGTTGCCGCGCAAAATCTTGGGCATCGGTATCGTGCCTCCGAATACATTGTCCGAGTTTCCGCCGAACACGTTTTGCATTTGATGTTTGGCGAGCGTCGCTGTCAATTCCTGTTCGGCGCCGCCGCGGCTGACAGTGATGCGCACAGTTTGATCAGGCGCATGCTCGCTAACGAGCCGCGTCAGCTTGCGTACGCTGGTAACTGACTCGCCGTCGAAG
>CBFHBI010000692.1:0-2461 GCA_965653755.1 uncultured Blastocatellia bacterium | reverse complement strand
AACTGAGGATTGAAGCCAGCGATGAAGAGTTCGCAAGCGTGGCGACATGAAGAATCAGCCGCAGATTACACAGATTTAAGCTCGAACATTAATTAGAAGGTTTTCCCCAATCTGCGTAATCTGCGTAATCTGCGGATAACTTCCTAATGGCAACCAAGACCCCAAAGAAACGCACCGCCGCGATCGTGCCGAAGAAAAGCACGAAGCGCCATGCTGCGGTGGTCAAGAAAGTGTCGCCGACCACGCTGATCACCGGCGGCACGGGCTTTCTCGGCTCGCATCTGGTGCGTCAACTCGTCGATGCGGGCGTGAAAGACATTCGCGTTATGGCCACTTCGATTCCGGAATGGTTAGCTGACCTGGGCGTCGATACATGCGAGGGTTCGGTCACAAGTGAAGACGACGTGGCGCGCGCACTCGAAGGCGTCACCGAGATTTATCATCTCGCCGGCAAAGTCTCGCGCAACAAAGACAACGCGCGCGAGATGTACAAGCTGCACGTTGACGGCACGCGCCTGCTCTGTGACGCTGCCAAAGAGGCTGGGGTGAAGACGATCGTGCTCGCCTCAAGCAGCGGCACTATCGCCGTCAGTGAAGACGCGGACGAGATCGCCGATGAGACTTATTCGGCGCCGCTGGACATTATTTCTCGTTGGCCTTATTACGCGAGCAAGGCTTACCAGGAGATGGCCGCGCTGGAAAGATTCAGCGGCAAAGGACTGCGTCTGGTAATCATGAATCCGAGCCTGCTGCTCGGCCCCGGCGACGATCGTCTGAGTTCGACCAAGGTGGTCCTCGATTTCATGGCGCGCAAGATCAGCGCCGTCCCGAATGGAGGATTAAATTTCGTCGATGTGCGGGACACCGCGCAAGCCTTTCGCGTAGCGATGGAAAAGGGCCGTCACGGCGAGCGATACCTGCTGGGCTCAGTCAACTGGACCTTCGTGAAGTTCTTCGATCGACTCGAGCGCCTGACCAAAGTCGCATCGCCGCGGCTCGCCTTCCCTTCAAAGTTCGCCGTCGCCGGCGCGCACGTGATCGATTCGCTTTTCCGTCAATGGAACTTCACTTCTCCCGTGCAAGCCGACGAAGTCGAGATGGCCGAATACTACTGGTACTTTAATTCGAACAAAGCCAAACGAGAACTGGACTTCACCTCCCGCGATCCAGGCGACACCATGAATGATACGGTGCAGTATCTGCGCGAGAATTTTCTGGGCGGGAAGTGATTCGACTCACATTGCTCCCAACTGCTTATACATCGTCATAAAGTCAAAGCTGTTCCATGACTCGACGAACATGCCGTCTTTGACGCGGGCGATGGCGATGCCGTTGAACTCGGTGTGCTTGTTGGTGGCCGGGAAGCCGAGATGATCGCCCGTGTGCAGGCCCTTGACTGAGCAACGCACGGCCACGCGGTCGCCTTCGGCAATCGCATCTTCGACCACCACGTGAATGTTGGGAAAGGCGCCGCGGAACTGCGTATGAAACGGCAGGAAGCCGGACGCGCCGCGGATCGGCTGTCCATCTTCGGACAGACCGTGATTGATGCAATCTTCCGACATCATCTCAGTGACAGCTTCGGGCCGGCCCTGATTCCAAACTTCTTCGAACCAGCGACGGATTAATGACTTGTTGTGTTCTAGTTGGTTAGCAGACATGAGGGACCTCCTTAAATCTGAAAATACCTACTCGACATCTTTTTGATCGATATGGAATTTATGCATGACGCGATGGGCCACCGGGGTCAGAATAATTCCAATCAAAGCGATGACGAAGACGCCGCTGAACAGCGCATAAATCGAAGCAAAGATTTTGGCGCTGTCGCTCGGCATGTCACGCACCGGGCCCATGCCGCCGAGAATCATCGAAGCTTCCAGAAACGAATCGACAAAATTAAAACCGGCGATGAAGTGATAACCGCCGATGCCGACCGCCAGTGCGAGCAATATCAGAACAGCAGCAATCGCGACCGACCCCGCGATTCGCTGCACAAAAACGGACACCGGCGCCAGGTTATCGTTGCGGCGTTCGAGTCGATGCCACGATTTGTTTCTGTGTTTCGCCATCCAATCGGTTACGGATGCCGCACGCGCAAGGCGCGCGGCATGATTTCAAACGTAGCCGGCAAACGGCCGACGACTTCACCATCGAGTTCGACGCGGATCTCTGATTCTTTCTGCGCCGGGCGGGCAGTAACTTGCCGGGCGAGCGAATGGGTCACCTCATCCATGCGCAGATGCGCTCCGAAATAAAGACGCGGAGCATTAGTCAGAATACGAAATGAGCTCGCGTCGCCGATGGTCACAATATCGAATAGACCATCGTCGAATTTCGCGTCGGGCGCGATCTTCATGCCGCCGCCGTAATAACGCGCGTTGGCGACACAGAATTCGGCTATGCGTAAGCGCCGCTCCGGCTGTTCGTCGTCGTCACGGCGGCGGTCATCATCGCGCTCGCG
>CBFHBI010000691.1:0-2463 GCA_965653755.1 uncultured Blastocatellia bacterium | reverse complement strand
TCCGCGGGCGATGTCTGAATGAATCGCTCCGGCTGCGTCCTGGGCTCGCGAGTTTTGCGGGATGGTCCAGGCGCGCGCTTCCTTTTCGCCAGCCGTCAGGAATGACATCAACCCCAGCACGCGATAGGCACTCTTGATTAATTGATCGACGCCGCTGCTCTGCACGCCGAGCGACTCGAGATATTCGGTGCGTTCGGCCGGCGATAGATCTACGAGATCCGCTTCGAGTTGAGCGCAGATGACGACGTACTCGGAATCCTCGGACGCCGCTACTTCTCGGATGGCTTTCACGTGTTCGTCATCGCCCGCTGCCGTCAAGGTAGATTCGTTGACGTTGGCTGCGTAGATTGTCGGCTTCATCGTCAGCAGGAAATAATTGCGCGCGATGGCTTGCTCCTCGTCAGTCAGAGAGATGCTCCGCGCCGGCTTGAATTCTTCGAGCACCGGCTGAATTTTGTCGAGCACTGCCAGTTCGGCTTTGGCAGTTTTGTCGCCGCCCTTTGCGGTCTTTTGCACGCGTTCGAGGCGCCGTTCGACGGTTGCCAAATCTGCCAGCGCCAATTCGATTTGAATCGTTTCGATGTCGCGCCGTGGATTGATTGTATCTTCGACGTGCACGACGGTTTCATTTTCGAAGCAGCGCACCACATGAACGATTGTGTCGGTCTCGCGAATCGCATGCAGGAATTGATTGCCCATGCCTTCGCCCTGCGACGAGCCGCGCACCAAGCCGGCGATATCGACAAATTCGACGCTGGCCGGAACAATCTTGTCGGTCTTGACGAGTTTCGCCAGCGGCTCCAGCCGTTCGTCGGGGACGGCAACGACGCCGACGTTTGGCTTGCTCGTCGAAAATGCGTAGTTGGCAATCAGTGCGGATGACTGGGCGGTAACGGCGTTGAATAACGTCGTCTTGCCGACGTTGGGTAAGCCTACGAATCCTGCGCGCAACATGCTGTGAGAACAATTCCTCCCGGAAACGAAAACTACACTTCAACATGCACACACGCAGATGTCCAGCGGCTGTGACAAAGGAAAGGCCGGACGAAATTTCGCCCGGCCCACTGGAGAATGAATGAGTGCGCAGATTAATGATCAATCTTCTGCATGGTGATTGTGATTGTGGGTTCTTTCCCGGCGGTGCGGCTGTACGAGACCCAGTAGCCTGCTTTGGGATATCGGACCATCTTATATCCGGAACCGTCAGCCTTCGCGTCGATGTCGCTGCCGATGACCTCCTTCGCCGCCGGAATGGGGTTCGCGCCATTCAGAAAATCGATCGAGATCGCCGTGACTGTTTTTGTGGTCTTATCGTAATAGACCTGGACCACCTGGTTATCGCCGAACGTATAAAAGTCCTGCTCGTCGCCCTTGTCCTTGGGATTGCCTAACTTCTTACGTGCTTCATCAGTCGGAGTGCCGATGCGCACTCCTTTGAAGTCGCTGAACAAAGGTTCTTCGGCTTTTTGCGCGTAAGATCTAAACGCCGGTGCGGCACAAAAAGCTATCAAGCCAATCGTCAAGCATGAAAGCTTAATGAATCGACTTGGCAAGAGTCTCAGAGAAACACGGAACATCTGAATTCCTCCCTCGAGCTTCGGGCCGCGCAAAGACTTGCGCGACGGATGGGTTAACTCGCGGTCCACATTGGATATGCCGCGAATTTCAACGACCAATATGACAAGGGCCAACCGCAAGTCAATACATGTTTTGAGTCTGGCCCAACAATAAGTGATCGGGATTGACTCGTCGCCGAAATTGGAATAGAAGCGATCAAGCAGAAAGGCTGCTGACAACAAGAACAAGGAGTAAGACCGCATGAGTAAATTGTTTTCCGCTGTGATGGGTTTCGCTTTGATCGCACTCTTCGCCACGGTCTTTTACGGCTGTTCCAGCCAACCGAACCCGGGTCCGAATGCGAACTCCGCCACGACCGCCAACGCCGAGCCGACGCCCGACAGAGCTGCGATCGAGGCTCAACTAAAGGCGCTCGAATACGACTGGCCGCGAATTATCAAAGAGCGCGATGGGGCGGCTGTGCGAAAACTCGAAGCCGATGACATCGTATTGGTTTATCCCGATGGCAGTGACGGAGCCAAGGAGGAAGATATTAAAGATATTGAATCGGGAGCATTGGCGAACGATCCACAGGAGGTCGCTGACGTGAGTGTCAACGTGATCGACAACGACTCGGCCGTCGTGCGGTCTCGCACCAAAGTCAAAGGCGACAACTATAAGATTAGCGACGGCAAATGTGAAACGATCATCCACGAATTCCGTACTCTCGACACTTTTGCGCGCCGCAATGGACAATGGCAAATCGTAGCAACTGCCACTGTGCCGGTGCGGAATCCGGCGCCGGCGGCGACTTCGTCATTGACGCCCAGCGGAGTTCCATCACCCAAAGAATCGCCGGCCAGCAAACGACCGTCGCCCACGAAAGCGCCATCCGCAGCGAAAAAA
>CBFHBI010000690.1:0-2466 GCA_965653755.1 uncultured Blastocatellia bacterium | reverse complement strand
GCAGAAAGTTGCGGATTACATTTTGGATCGTCTTCCGGAAGACGGCGTGCCGTGGTATGACTTCGTTGATGAGGGAGTACACTTTCGCAATCGGGATAGTTCCGCGGCGGCGATTATCGCCGGCGGACTGTTGCGGCTTTCTGAGCTAACGACGGACAAGACAAAGTCCGCTCAGTATCGCCGCGAGGGCGAGCGCGTCGTGCAATCGCTTATCGATCGGTACTTGACTCCCGTCGCTGCCGCTGACAAAACACCGCCCGGCGTGTTGCGTCATGGATCAAGCACGCGGCCGAGCGACGTGACACTCGTTTACGGCAATTATTATCTGCTCGAAGATTTATTGTGGTTGGAGCAACACGGGGCAGCAGCCCGACAGTGAGAGAGGGCGCGATAGGGAACTGGAGATCAACATGAGCACACAAATCAAAGAGGCAAACAATCAATTGATATTTCGCAAAACAAACGCGCGAAAGGGGCGCACAATTTCAATTACCCCTGAAAACAGTTCGATGAAGCATCTGGTCTATGGCCGGATCATTCTCGACAAAGAAGTGCCACGGGTCGCCTTTGCCACTGGCGAATTGGAGTCAGGTCTCATTTGCCTGAACGGCGAGTGCACGATCACTTGCGACGGTGTGACAAACAAGATCGAACAATATGATTCGATCTATCTGCCGCGTGATAGTCAGGTCGAAATAACCACCGAGACGAACGTCGATTTGGTTGAATGTTCCGCCGAAGTCGAGAACAAATATCCACTGCAGGTTGTTCGCTACGCTGACGTGGAGAACGACGGCTCGCTGAGATTTAAGACTGGCGGCGCGTCCAATTCCCGTACCGTCAACATCACCCTCGGCAAGAACGTCGAGGCCGGACGCATCCTGGCCGGGTTCACCACTTCCGAGCCGGGTCATTGGACCAGTTGGCCGCCGCACGAGCACGCGGCGATACTCGAGGAACTTTACGTTTATTACGATATGCCGGCGCCCTCCTTTGGCGTGCAGTTCGTTTACACAAATCCGGACGAGCCGGAATTCATCGGAATCGTGCGCGATGGCGATGCCGTCGTGATGCCGAAAGGCTTCCATCCCAATGTTTCTGTCCCGGGCCATCCCATCAACTTCGTCTGGATGATGGCGGCGCATCGCGAAGTTGAAGATCGGCAATTCGGAGTGGTTACCGTTCAGCCCGGTTTCGATCAAGGCGGCAGCGGACTGGAAGCGAGCCGCAAATAGCGAGGTGAATATGATTCTTCGTCGCACTGTTTTAGTTTCAATACTTGTCGCCGTAATCGCGACAGTGACTCTCGCGCAGCGCCAGCCGAGCCAAGCGACTCGTCCGTTCGTCGTTATGTCTGCTCAATCACTCGATGATTTGCAGAAGACGCTGCAACCCGACAACAAGACTTCCGAATTGATTGATAGTGTGGGAATGCAACTGCGCGTCGCCGTGCAGCATGAGAGGAATAGGGCGGGCGCCGCCGCGGAACTGCACGATGCTTCGGACGATGTGTACTACGTTTTGAGCGGATCGGCGACGCTGGTTCTTGGCGGGAAACTCGACTCGCCCAAAGAAACCGATCCAGGTGAGTGGCGCAGTCCGCGTATCATCGAGGGCAAAACCTTCGAGATTAAGAAAGGCGATCTCGTCGTCGTGCCGCGCGGCACACCACATCAGCGAAGCACTGAGAACAAGGACTTTGACATGATTCTGATCAAGATCTATGCGGAGCCTTTGAAGAAAAAGCCTTAGGCCGATCAGATCCCTTTGATTGTGGACGGCGGCGCTTGCCGGCTTTCGGTCGCAGCTGTTTTCCGTACTTTTGATGAGTCTCTTGTGAGCATCTTTTGAGCAGACAGAGTCCCCAAACCAAAGTAGAATGGCGGCGCTCAATTTAAACACACACCGGTAGCGATAATGGCTAATTCGGGGCTTGACCTGACAGGAAGGAGTGCGGTCGTCATCGGTCGCACTTCGGGCATCGGACGGGCGATCGCGCACGGACTGGCGGAAGCCGGCGCCGACGTAGTCGCGAGTTCGCGGCGTGCGGAACAAGTCGACGCTGCTGCTCGAGAAATCGAAGCACGTGGCCGACGCACTCTGCGCATCACTTCGGATGTGTCTGACAAATCGTCTCTGGTGGAACTGAGAGATCAGACTTTGGCGCAGTTGGGGAAGGTTGACATCCTGGTTAACTGCGCCGGCCGGACGAAACGCGCGCCGACTATTGATTTTGACGAGTCCGACTGGAATGAAATCCTGGATACGAACCTGGCGGGTACACTGCGGGGTTGCCAGGTCTTTGGGCCGCACATGATCGATCGCGGTTATGGCCGAATCATCAACATTTGTTCGGTCACCACGTTTGTGGCGCTGGTTGAAGTTGCCGCGTACGGCGCGAGCAAGGCGGGTGTCGGCGCGCGAACTAAATCGTTGGCGATTGAATGGGCCCCGCACGGTGTCTGT
>CBFHBI010000689.1:0-2466 GCA_965653755.1 uncultured Blastocatellia bacterium | reverse complement strand
GCGAAGGCCCAGATCAACCAGAAAGGAACAATCAAAGAAAAGAACGGAAGCTGACGGCCGACCATTGCGCTGAGCGCGTGCAGATCCAAACCGGTCACGCCTTGTAAGCCAATTAGCGGCGCGCCTAAGGCTCCAAACGCAACCGGCGCGGTGTTCGCGATCAGTGAAAGACTAGAAGCAGACAGCGGCGTGAATCCTAGTCCGATCAGGATCGCGCCGGTCACAGCCACGGGTGTCCCGAAGCCGCAGGCTCCTTCAATAAATGCGCCAAAGCTGAATGCAACTAACAATAGCTGTAAGCGTCGATCTTCCGTCAATCCGGTGATGCTGTGACGCAGCTTCTCAAACAGTCCGCATTCATAAGTGAGCTGATAAAGGAAGATGACGTTGAGAACGATCCAACCAATTGGGAACAGTCCGTAAGCCGCGCCGTAACCCGCGCTCGCAAACGTCATCCGCCAAGGCATGTGAAAAACCAATACGGCGACCAGAAATGAAGTCGTCAGACCCAGCAACGCTGCATGATGCGCCCTCAGGCGCGGGCCGGCGAGACTCCCGAGCAGTACGACGATCGGAAGTGCGGCGACCGCAGTTGATAAGAAAACGTTGCCGAGTGGATCGTAAATTTGCGACCAGGTCATGGGCGACGCAAAAAGTCCGGGCGATTTTTATCACGAGCGCGGCTCCAGGCCAAAACAATTTATTGAAAATGCATTTGGTCCATCAGAAGTTTCGATTTCGATGTCAGCCGCTTCACCGCGAATGATGATCTTTCTTTGCTCGTCAGAACTGAACAACTCAACTTCGATCACCGCGCAATCAACCGGCGCTCCTTTGATCCGCTCCAGATTGCGAGCTTCCCTCCCCTCGGCCATCAGCCTCTGCGCATCTTCCTGAAGTTGCATGATCTCAGCGTGGCTCACCTCGTCACCTTCCAGATCGTCAATGGCGACCGACAGCGCCATCAGGTTCATCTCGGCGTTAACGTAGATGGTCCAAAGCAGTCCCACATCCAGTACGAGATGCAATGCGTCTCCGATCACCACCCAACCGAGCACCGTCGCGCCTAAAACGTGTTTGATGACATGGTGTTGATAAGTTGAGGTTTCGGTCGGAGTCCAGTTCACTGTTGGTATTCCCTCAAGCTCTTTGCCTTCATCAGAGTGAAGACAGCCGCCAGCACACAAGCCAATCCTCCAGTCACAACCGAAAGCGGCGCGCCGACGAGCGCGGCGACCGTGCCGGCTTCGACTTCGCCCAACTGTGGGCCACCCATGAAGAAGATCATGTTGATCGAAGTCATGCGGCCGCGGAGTTTGTTCGGGGTTACGAGTTGCCGGATTGTCTGTCTCAAGATCGTGCTTACCGCATCGGCAGCGCCCGTCGCCGCCAGCATTAGCAACGAGAACCAGAATACTCGAGAGACGCCGAACGCGATCGTCGCCGCGCCATAAAACGCTACCGACACGATCACAGTGAGACCTTGTCTCTTGAGGACACCAATACGCGCCATCACGAGTCCGGCGATAATTGCTCCAGCCGCCGGCGCGGCCGCGAGAAAACCATAGCCGCGCGCGCCGACGACGAGAATATCCTTCGCGTAAATCGGCAGCAGCTGATTCGCCGACGCAAAAAAGGTCGCGACGAAATCGAGCGTCATCGTCTGCACGATAATCGGCGTTTGCCAGACGAAACTCAGGCCTTCCTTTAGCGCGCGCAGACTAATCTCGTTTGCTTCCGTTTCGGCTTCCGCCTTTTCGGGCTTGCCGCTGGTGTGCATCAGCACCAGCCCTACGATCACCGCGACGAATGACGCGGCGTTGACGGCATAAACCAAACCAGGCCCGTGAGTCGCCAACAGAAATCCAGCCAACGGGGGTCCGGTAATCAATCCGATGTGAAACATCAGCATGCTGAGACTTACCGCGTTGGGAAAATCTTTCACTGGGACGAGCATCGGCATGAGTGACTGCCGCGCCGGCGTGTCGAAGGCCCATGCCGCGGAGGCAATCGCAGTTAAAAGAAAGATCGGCCAGACGTGTTGGAGTCCGCGAAAACTGATGAACGCGAGCATTGCGCTGCACGTGAGCATGATCGTCTGCGTGACCACCATCAACCGGCGACGATCGATCACGTCGGCAACCACTCCGCCCATCAACGAACACAAAATGATTGGCGCTGCGCGACACGCGCCGACCAGCCCGAGCGCCAACGCTGAACGAGTGAGAATGTAGATGTGCCAATTGATCGCCGCAAGCTGCATTTGCGATCCGGTAACGGAAATAATTTGGCCGATCCAGAGCAGACGAAAGTCTCGATGACGCAGCGACGAGAAAGCCGAAGCACGTTTTTCTGCGGCAGAGGAAGATTCGGTTTGAGTGAGTTCCGGCATTAAGTTGTCTTTTTATAACCGACTCGTGTACGGAATCGCGATTCAAGTCGGGGGCGGAATCCCCCCCAGTCGGG
>CBFHBI010000688.1:0-2469 GCA_965653755.1 uncultured Blastocatellia bacterium | reverse complement strand
TACGACGGAGTTTCTATTAAAAGATCAACCGCCCGCTACCGCAGGCGGTTCTGACTACAATTCCGTCGCCGCCACTTTCTCGATGATGTAAGCCTCGATCTGATCGCTGACCTTCACGTCGTTAAAGTTTTCGAGGCCAATACCGCACTCGAAACCTTCGCGAACTTCGGACACATCATCTTTGAAGCGCCGCAACGAGGCGATGTTTCCTTCCCACGTCACCACGCCGTCGCGACTCAGGCGCGCGCGCGCGTTGCGGCGAATCGTGCCATCGATGACCATACAACCGGCGACAGCACCCACGCGCGGCACGCGAAAGACCTCGCGCACGTCGGCCTTGCCGAGAATCTTTTCTTTCTCGATCTTCTCGAGCATGCCGATCATCGCGGCCTTAATCTCTTCTTCGACTTTGTAGATGATCGAGTGCAGCCGGATATCGACGCTTTCCTGTTTGGCCAGTTCGTTGGCGCGCGATTCAGGACGCACGTTGAATCCGATGATTACGACCGCCGACGAAGCAGAGCCCGCCTGGGTTGCCGACGCCAGCAGCACGTCCGACTCGGTAATCGCGCCGACGCCTGAACGAATGACCTTAACCTTGACTCGTTCAGTGGACATTTTCTGCAAGGTCGATTTCAACACTTCGACCGAACCTTGCACGTCGGCCTTGATAATGACGAGCAGTTCTTTGACGTCTGTCTCGCCCAGCGCCTCGATGCCGCGTTTGGTGGTCTTGACCAGCGTGCGCTGGCGCTCGACGGCCTGACGGTGACTGGAGATTTGCTGTGCGCGCGTGATGTCGGCCACGACCTGGAAAGTCTCGCCGGCTTGCGGCACTCCTTGGAGTCCCAGCACTTCGACGGGTGTAGCTGGACCGGCTTCGGACACGGGTTCACCGCGATCGTCAAACATCGCGCGGACCTTGCCGAAGATTTGTCCGATGATGAAGGGATCGCCTGAGCGCAGCGTGCCTTGCTGCACGAGCACCGTCGCCACCGCGCCGCGGCCACGATCGAGTTTAGCTTCGAGCACCACACCTGACGCCAGACGTGTAGTACTGGCGCGCAAATTGAGAATATCGGCGGTGAGTAAAACCGTCTCCAGCAGGGTATTGAGATTCTGCTTCTTCTTCGCGGACACCTCGACCATTTCGGTCTCGCCGCCCCAGGCGACAGCATTCAATCCCTGCTGCGATAGTTCCTGCCGGACGCGATCCGGATTCGCATCGGGTTTATCAATCTTATTAATCGCGACTACGATCGGAACGCCCGCGGCGCGCGAATGCTCGATCGCTTCGATCGTTTGCGGCATGACGCCGTCGTCGGCGGCAACCACGAGCACAACCACGTCGGTTGCTTTCGCGCCGCGGGCGCGCATCAGCGTGAAGGCTTCGTGACCGGGTGTGTCGAGAAACACGACGCGGCGTTTCTCGTCCGGATGGTCAGGATTCGGGACCTGGACGCTGTACGCGCCGATGTGTTGGGTGATGCCACCGGCTTCGCCGCCCGCCACATCGGTTGTGCGAATCGCGTCAATCAGCGAAGTCTTACCGTGATCGACATGGCCCATAACGGTAACCACCGGGGCGCGCGGCACTTCGATGTCGTCAGCGTCCGCGGCGATGAGTTCCTCGAACTCCTCTTCCGCGACCATGTCTTCGAACGGCACGAACGCGACGTCGTAACCAAAACGCTTGCCGAGATCGGCGGCGACGTTATCATCCAGCGCTTGATTGATTGTCGCGAAGACACCGCGCTGCAAAAGCAGACCCACGACCTCCTTGGGCTTGATGCCGAGTTTCTCTGCGAATTCTTTTACGGTCGATCCTTCAACCAGACGGACGGGTTTCAAGTCACCTGATACCGCAATCCGATCGTACACGCGCTCTTCGAGCGTGCGGTGATCGGGCGCGGGCATAAAATCGCGATCGAGTCTCCCGGTCTTACCGTCAGCTCGTTTGCCGCCGCGCGTCGATCCTCTGCGTGAGCGACGGCGTCCAGCATCGGGTGGCGGAATATAAGTCGTCTGCGGGGTCGCAGTCTCTCCGGGAGTGCCGGTGTATTCGACGCGTCCACGCGGCGCGCGTTCTCGCGTCCGCAAAGTAGATGGCGCCGGTGGCGGCGCCGGGGCGCGTTCGCCGGGACGAATCCCCGCGTTGAGAGCGGCGGCGGTCGGGCGTAACACGCGAAACTGACGCGCCGGAGGCGCAGTCGCCGTTCGTGCGGGCGGCGATTCAGGCGCAAGGTCTTCAGTCGCAGTTATCGCTGGCGCCGGCGGAGCTGCTTGTGCAGGCAGCGGTTCCGGCGCTGGCGCGGCTGGCGCTTCAGGTTTGACCACGCGAACAGCGGGCGCGAGTCGGCGCACAACTTGCGCGGGCGTTTGCGGCTGCGGCGAGGTGACGGGTTCCGCGTCGGGGACCGGCTCGGGGTGGGCCGGCTGTGGCGCGGCTGCAACTTCCTGAGTTTCAGC
>CBFHBI010000687.1:0-2475 GCA_965653755.1 uncultured Blastocatellia bacterium | reverse complement strand
ATGCGAATAAAAAGCAGCCGGCTGCCATCGGGCGACCATTGGGTGCCGAGGTAATCAGATACAGAAGTACTGCCCGCGATTATCTGTTCGTCGCTGCCGTCCAAAGCGTTGACGCTGATCACATCAATCCCTACGGTCTGTCGGAAACGGCGCAACAAAATTCGCTGGTCGTCCGGCGACAGTGCTTCGAACACTTGCACGCCCGCGCTCTCAATTACTTTTCGCGTTGTGCCGCCAAACAGCGGCATGCGAAAGAGTGTCCATCCCTGCCACGGTTGATTCGCCAATGTTTGGGCGAAATAGATCCAGTTGTTGTCGTGGGAAATCGCTGCGGGTCCGATTATGTCTCGCGTTGGTGGAATTAATTGGACAGGTTCCTGGCTCCCGTTGTGCTGCAGCCACAGAGACCAACGGGTGTCTTCATCCATCGTGGAATAAACAATGAACTGTCCGTCTGAGGAGATGACCCCGTACACGATGTTTCCCGTAGTGTTAATTTTTCGTAGGGTGACGTTCGTGATATCGAACGCGGGCGGGTTGCGTCCAGCCACTCTTCGCGCTCCCAAAATGCCTAAGCCGATGCCGACCGCCGCAATCGCACACAAGGCGACGCCGACAATCAAAGTGCGCCTGTTCGAATTCAGAGGTTTCGCAGAAGGTAGCGCTTCCGTGCGTGCGTCGGCATTACCAACTTGAGCTTCCTCAATGACTACTCGCGCGACGGAGTGCTCCTCGATGAAAAAATCAGTCTCATTTGCCAGTTCGCGAACATCTCCCACAAAGCGGTAGCCGCGACGGGGCACAGTTTGAATGTATTGATGGCCCGAGCCGTTCAAAGCCTTCCTGAGCACTGAGATGTTCTGCGTCAGATTGCCTTCTTCGACGAAAGCGTCCGGCCAGACCTCTCTCATCAAGCGCTCTTTTTCAACAACGTGGCCGTGGTTTTCGACGAGTAGCAGCAGCAGGTCAAAGACTTTCGGAGTCAAAGGGACTACGTTGCCAGCACACGTCAACGCACGATCGAGCGGGTCAACTCGAAAGTCACCAAAGGCATAAGCGCCATGATTTGTCGGGTTAATCGCCATCTGAGCGCTCTTTGAGAATTTTCTGAGAATTTCTGAGGACTTCAGCGGCCTGGGGGAATATCGTCGGCGGCGAATTTAATGCTGTCGCTGAAAACTGCGCTGAAGCCCGAACCAAAAAGCTGGGCGGCATTTTAGAGCGACCGGCGGCCAACGGTAAAGGTTTTCGGGGAGGTGGATGGCGAGACGGACCGAAATCACGATCGAGACCAGGCGGCAGACAATCGTTCGCCGCTTGGGGCATTCAAGAACGAGCTGGTGCGAACGATGCATGACAGAAGTGCAAATGCTTACGCCCGATGAGGCCGCGGCCGTGATGAACGTGTGTTCTCGATCTATATACCGTTGGATTGAAACCGGCGGAGTTCATTTCGATGAATCGCACGGAGCCGTGTTGGTTTGCGCGCGATCCTTGACAGCAAGGTACAGCGAAGCACTTAACAAGTTAACCAGATAATTTCTTGAAGGGGAAAGTCAGTACCACCTGCGATAGCGGGTGGTTGATCCTGAGATAACCTGACCTGCGACTTCAACCACCCGCTACCGCAGGTGGTACTGACTCCTAAGGAGGATGGCGTGAGAACATCTACAGGAAACGCACTAATGCTTTTGTTATTGATTCTTTTGGGCAGCACCTTTGGTTGCGCGAAGCTGGAATCGAAATCGAAAGACGCCGCTCCGAAACCGATCGCTCCGCACACGTTCAAGAATCCAGCCAAACAATCGTTGACCGGGCACTCAGCGGAAGTATCGGCGGTGGCCTTCTCGCCGGACGGCAAGACGCTTGCCAGCGGCAGCGAAGACACGACGGTAAAATTATGGGACGTGCAGACAGGCCGTGAGAAGCAGACGCTGACTGGTCATAAATATAAAGTCGCCTCACTGGCGTTTTCGCCTGACGGAAAGACGCTGGCAAGCGGCAGCGAAGATTACACCGTCAAGGTTTGGGACATGGCGAGCGGAGCCTTACGGCAGACCCTCAATCACGATTATCAAATTACCTCGGTCGCATTTTCACCGGACGGAACTACACTCGCGGCTTCGATCTATTCCGGCGAGATCGTTCTCTGGGATGCAATGACCTGGACGCAGAAGAAGACCATCGAGGGTAAGGACGTAGTTCGCAGTCTGGCTTTCTCTCCCGACAGTAAACTGCTGGCGAGCGCTGCAAACAAGACCATCAAGCTATGGAATATTCAATCCGCCGACGTGCAACAATCGTTGTCGGCGCATTCCGATGATGTGCGGGCGCTGGCGTTCTCTCCCGATGGCAAAACGCTCGCGAGCGCCGGCGATGATCGCAACATCATTCTTTGGGATGTCGCGACCGCTAAGCCAAGACAATCACTAACGGGTCACGAGTCTGCGGCGTACGCCGTCGCGTTCTCTCCCG
>CBFHBI010000686.1:0-2480 GCA_965653755.1 uncultured Blastocatellia bacterium | reverse complement strand
AATCGATCTCCTGATCCAAGCTGTGGGCGAACTGCTTGCGGAACGAAGAGACTTTGAGCTGTTGTTGGCCGGAAACGGCGATCCGAACTATGAAAACCAGGTCAAGGCGATGATTGATCGGCATCAACTTACGAGTCACGCGAAGTTGCTGGGGTTGGTGAGTGGCGCTGACAAGGCTCGGCTACTGCACACCTCCGATATTTTCGTGCTGCCGTCGTACGCGGAAAACTTTGGCGTCGCGGTCACTGACGCAATGGCTGCAGGTTTGCCGGTAGTAATTTCTGATCGGGTCAATATTTCTTCAGAGATTCGTGCGGCTCATGCAGGACTGGTTACGCCACCCGAAGCGGGCGCGTTGCGTCGCGCCATCTTAACGCTGCTCGACGACCGCGCGCTGCGGATTGATTTGGGCGCTCGGGGCGCCGAACTTGTGGAGCAAAGGTTTGCCAAACCCGCTATCACTCGCGAGACGGTTACCATTTATCATGACGTCCTGCACAACTCGCGAGCCAGTGGCGCATGGCGCTCATAGAAATTGATTTGAAGCATAAGATCTGCATAGTCTCTTCCTGCGGTGGACATCTGACCGAAGTGCGCACGCTGCGGTCGATCTATGCTCGGTACGAACACTTTTACGTTCTTAACCAACGCGTCATTCTGCCGGCCGACATGGCAAACAGCACCTATTTCATTCGACATTCCGAGCGTGACTTTCGGTTTTTCCTTAATCTGTGGGAAGCCTGGAAAATTCTGCGACGCGAGAAGCCGCGCCTCATTCTCAGCACCGGCGCGGGGCCGTCGGTGCCGTTTGCGATCGTTGGCAAACTTCTAGGAGTGCCGTCGATTTTCATCGAGACCTTTGCTCGGGTAAGCGGACCTTCGCTCAGTGGCAGGATCATGTATCGGTTAGCGCACAGGTTCTTCTATCAATGGCAGTCCTTGAATCGGTTTTATCCGAAAGGAACATACTGCGGTCCACTCGTATGATCTTCGTCACGGTTGGTAACGCAACTCAGGGATTTCCGAGATTGCTCGAGGCGATAGACGAGATCGCCGGCAACGGGACGTTGAAACAAGAAACTTTTGTCGTCCAGTCGGGAAGCAACTTCGGTTTTCGCGCGCGTCATTGCGCGCAGCGGGGTTTTTTCTCGCCTGATGAGTTTCGCGAGTTGATCGATCAGGCCGACGTAATCGTTTGCCACGGAGGCGCCGGCACGCTGCATCACGTCTTCAGCGCCGGAAAGGTGCCAGTCGTCATGCCGCGACGCCGCAAATACCACGAACACGTGGACGATCAGTACGCACTGGTGAAAGCGTTGGCTGATCATGGCCGGGTAATCCCTGCCTTTGAAACAACGGATCTCAGCGCTGCGATTGAGATCGCGAGAGAGCGTCATGAATCAATGGCGCCGCCATCTCTCAGCACTGCGCTCGGCATTATTGAACGCGCCATCAACGAATTGTTTACGTCGTCTCAATAGCCTCGATGGTTTCGCCTAAGCTCAAATATCTCCTTGATTCAGTCAAAAAAAACATTCTCCAAACGGGATTCGACTGTCCCGCTTGCGGCCATGCAAAATCAATTCTTGTCAGCCGGAAATATCTCGTTACGGCACTGCGGCGATGCTCTAACTGTTGTCTTCAGTTTCGTACCCCGACTACAACTGAAGAGGAGAGTTACAACTTCTACCAGGAGGAATATTCCCAGGGGTTCACCACGGAGATGCCCCCGGCAGCAGACCTGGAAGCGCTGAAGCAGAGAGAATTCAAAGGAACGGAAAGAGATTACTCGGGTGCGCTGCAAATTCTGTCGGCCCTCAAATGCAAACCCGGAGCCCGTCTGCTCGATTATGGTTGTTCGTGGGGATATGGAAGCTGGCAATTCGCCCGGGCCGGTTACCGGGTTGTCGGATTGGACATTTCAGTTCCGCGCTGCGAATACGCCAGAAAGAATCTTGCGATCGAGGCCTTCAATGATCCGAAAGAGCTCGAAGGCCCATTCGACATATTCTTTTCTTCTCATGTGCTCGAGCATGTGCTCTCGCCCTTGAGCGTGCTTGAGTTTGCCGCCTCGATCGTCAGACCGGGCGGTTGGATCGTGACGCTTGCTCCTAACGGCTCTCGCCACTTCAGATCTCAGAAAGCGCGGGAATGGAATCATCTATGGGGCATGGTCCATCCAAATTTTCTGGACGAGGTGTTCTTTGCGCAGACTTTTTCGAAGAGCTTATTCATGGCTTCAAGCGATTACGATCTCGGAGAGATTGAGAAATGGGCCAGCTCGCCCGGTCGAGTCCAATTCAATAGCCTCCACGGTTCGGAACTGCTTGCCGTCAGCAGAGTGGGTTCGAAGTAGTGCCGTTCTCGCGGGGGAGCGCAGACTTCTAGATTTTAGTTCGGACGAATGTACATCCTCGGCATAAACGCATATCACGGCGATGCGGCGGCGGCGATTGTTCGCGACGGTGCGCTTGTTGCCG
>CBFHBI010000685.1:0-2484 GCA_965653755.1 uncultured Blastocatellia bacterium | reverse complement strand
GTCTGCCGACCTTCGTGCGATTCGAACGAGACGCGCAGATGATAGGCAACGGTTACGTCTTCGGCGCGCCGGGCGCGGCAGCGTTACTCGAAGCCAACAAGGTCGCCTACTTCAATGACTACGTATCGCGGCCTGAATTCCTGGCCGTCTATGCGGGCGTCTCGAACCAACAGTATGTTGACACGCTGACCCAAAACACCGGCGTTACGTTCGGGTTGGGCGAAAAACAGCAGCTGGTCGATGGCTTGAATAACAACACCGAAACTCGCGCGACGGTCTTGCGGAAGATCTCCGAGAAGCCGTCGTTCAATAACGCAGAGTCGCAACCCATGTTCGTGCTGATGGAATACTTCGGATTCCTGCGGCGCAATCCGGACATGGCCGGTTACAACTTCTGGCTTACCAAACTGCATAACGCCAACGGCGACTTCATCCAGGCCGAGATGGTCAAGGCCTTTATTGAGTCCAGCGAATACCGCCAGCGGTTCGGTACTCCATGAGTTGGAAGCGACTCTAATGTGTTGGGCGCGAGTGGAACATCTCGATTCTCGCTCGCGCCTTTCTTTTGAACGTCGAGCGAGCTAATCGTCGGTAGTGCTCCGCTAGTCGTCTAGCTTCTTGACACTGCCGATCTTCGGTTCATATGATCAGTGGCTTGGGATACCCAAGGTAACTAATGTTTGGCGCAAGTATCGGAAGAGCAGGACAGCGGATCATCGATGCGATGGTGCGCTGGTTGGCGCGTGGGCACATAAATCCGAACATTCTGACTTCGGTGGGCGTGGCCATTAACGTCGGCTCTGGCTTGCTGTTTGGATTCGGCGAATTCTTCTGGGCCGGAATCGTCCTGATCGTCGCCAATCTTTTCGACATGCTCGACGGTCAGGTGGCGCGGCTTTCAGGCAGAGTTACGAGCTTTGGCGGCTTTCTCGATTCATCGCTCGATCGTTTGTCGGACATGGTTGTGTTCGTTGGTCTAATGGTCTTTTATGCGCGTGCGACCCCAGACCACTCGACCCTCAATGTTTTTCTCGCCGGCGCCGGGTTGATGGGATCGGTGATGGTTAGCTACGCGAGCGCGCGCGCGGAAAGTATGATTCCCAAGTGCGATGTGGGATTCCTGCGACGGCCTGAGCGGGTTGTGCTTTTCATCATTGGCGCATTGTCAACCGTGAAGGGCTCGACGAACTTTTTTGCTAATCGCATGCCGGCCGTTTTGTGGGTGCTGGCGATTGGATCGTATTGGACCTTCGCACATCGGATGTATCACACGTGGACTGAAGTAAACAGGACTGAGCCAACGCTGGCGGTGGCCGAGTCCGGCGAACAACCTGAAGTGCGGCGCGAGCCGACGCTGGCACACAAGGTTGGTTAGCACTTGCTGACACAAAATTAGTAGAAATTCCGGCCCGAAGTTCTTGACTAAAAGGCACACTCGGTTCTAATTTAGTTCCGTCTTTTTATTAATCCAGAGGTTTCGTAATCTTGATTATCTGCCCTTCCTGCGGCTCAGGCCTACAAACGGACCTTTGCCTCGGCTGTCCTTCGTGCGGCGCACGCGCTGTGGGACCGCCACTCGCCAAGCCCGAGCACGAACTGCCGTCCTTTGGCCGCGCGGCGCTGGCGTTCATCGTGGGCGGCACGCTGTTCGTCACGTTTGCGGGACTGCTGATTGCTGCTCTCATCGAGATCAAATCGGGACCGATCGGTTTCTGGACCGTCGTCACTGCCGGTGAAATTGCGGCCTGGCGAGTTAAGTGGGAGATACTTTTCGCTGCCGTGATCGCTTTATTGATTTGCGCAAAGGTCTTGCACAGCGTCAGTGAAAATTGTTCGCGCTTCATCGGACTTCTGCCGGCTCAGATTGGATTAGCAGGAGTACTGACAGTTATCTTTCTCGTGGCGGCGCTGATTGGCATTACGGTGCCCGAACGAATGCGACAGCGCCAGTACTCGATTCGCGCTGAGGTGACCGCGCGCTATCACACCGTTGATCGAGCGCTATTTGAATATCGTCAGTTGTATCGCACTTTGCCGACCGATATCGGTGAGCTGAAAAAGTTGCCGGATCCCGACGGCTCCATCGCCGATGCGCTCAAGCATCTTGATGCGATTCGTTATGCCCCGGGCGTCGATCTTGCTTCCGCTCCCGGTAAAAGCAAGCCGTCGCTGCGGCCGATTGCCTTGCGTAACGCCAGCGGGCCATCCAATCCCGACCCACCCTCGTTCTCGATCACCAGTTACGACTTGCGTTTGCCCAGCGAACACCGCTGGTTTGCGGCGGACGAGGATTACGTGATGCAAGACGGGGTGATTTACGCGGCTTCTGATCCAAAAGTAAAAACTTCGCCAGTACTCCGCGCTCCATAATTGCATGTCTTTCCTGCGGAGATTCCGACGCCACAAAGTTGACCCGGAAATTCAACGCCGAACTGCGCTGCTAAAAAGTGGACGCATCGGCGAAGCCACCGT
The DNA here is from genome assembly GCA_965653755.1 of uncultured Blastocatellia bacterium. Lineage (GTDB taxonomy): Bacteria > Acidobacteriota > Blastocatellia > Pyrinomonadales > Pyrinomonadaceae > UBA11740. Next base: position 12 of record CBFHBI010000685.1, on the reverse strand, counting down.
TCTGGAAATCAA
>CBFHBI010000684.1:0-2491 GCA_965653755.1 uncultured Blastocatellia bacterium | reverse complement strand
CAATCGAACGATACAGCACGCACAAGATCATTCCCCAATACATCGAATTCTACGAGCGCATTTTGAACGTAAGTTAAGCGGGCAACATTCGAACTTTCTGAAACTAGCGACGACTGACAATCGTCTAAAGAACAGTCCTGACTGCCCGGCAGCAACAGAGCGATCAAACTCGTCCAGCTTAGAAAAGCATTCTGAGTCGCCATGGTTAAGAAAATCCTCCTTGCGGCAGCGTTAAGCACTCAACTGACGCTGTCGGGATTTGCGCAACAGCCGAGCACCTCGAACGTAGGCACGCCGCCACCCACTCAACAGCCCAATCAGAAGCCGGACGAGGCGGATGTCGTTCGGATCACAACCAATCTCGTCCAGGTTGACGCCGTGGTCACAGACAATCACGGAAAAGTCGTCAAAGATCTAAAACCGGATGAAGTCGAAATTTTTGAAGATGGCCGCAAACAAAAAATCACTCACTTCAATTTCACTGCGGCTGAGACTCCGGCTGCAACCGCAGCTAAACCGGCGGCCACCGACAAAACTGCGCCGCCGGTTCCGACAGTTTTGCGACGAGAGGATGTGAAGCGCACGATTGCCATCGTGGTTGACGACCTCGGCCTCTCGTTCGAAAGTGTCGTCTTTGTCAGGCACGCGCTGAAGAAATTCGTCGAAGAACAAATGCAGCCCGGCGATCTGGTGGCGATCATTCGCAGCAGCGGAGGTATGGGCGCGTTGCAGCAATTTACTGGCGACAAACGGCAACTTGCCGCAGCCGTCGAGCGAATTAAATGGAATGCTATGGGCCGATCGGGTGTCAGCGCTTTTGCGCCGATGGAGCCGGGGCCATTTAGCGGCGCTGCTGCGGATGCAAGCAAGGCTGCCAACACAGAACTCGATGAATTACGCGAGGAGGTTTTTTCCGTCGGCACGCTGGGCGCGTTGAGTTATGTCATCAGAGGCCTGCATGAATTGCCGGGACGTAAATCAATTCTGTTGATCTCTGACGGTTTTCGTCTGACCCAAACTAGCCTGCCGGTCAACAGCAATCGCGGCGCGGAGGTAGCCACGATGGACCGCACCATGCGGGGAGTCGAAGCTTTGATCGATCAAGCCAACCGTGCTTCGGTTGTGATCTACACCATGAACGCAACGGGCTTGCAGACGCTCAGCCTGAGCGCCGCCGACAACACCAGCGGCCAAAGCGCCGGCGAGATCGATCAAGCGCTCAGCGATCGCCGCCTGGAAGCTTTCGATAAAGATTCGGGACTTGATTATTTGGCCAAAAATACGGGTGGTCTGGCGATTCATAACACCAACGATCTTTCAGGGGGAATCAAACGGATCATCCAGGACCAGGCCGGGTATTACTTGATTGGATATCGCCCCGATGAATCTACGTTCGATCCAAAGACGGGACGCCGTAAGTTTCATCATCTGACTTTGAAGGTGACGCGGCCCGGCAAATTCAACGTGCGGATGCGCAACGGATTCTTTGGCGTAACTGAAGAAGCTCGGCAGCCGCCGCAAACACTGGCGCAAAAATTAACTGCGGCGCTGGTGTCTCCGTTTGGTGAAACCGGCGTTCATTTGCAATTGACGTCGCTGTTCGCCAACGACGCGAAAGCCGGTTCATTCATGCGGTCGGTCCTGCACATCGACGCGCACGATCTCACGTTCACCGAAGAGCCGAACAAGATTTACAAGTCCGTGTTCGATGTGCTGTCGATGACGTTCGGCGATAACGGCGTGCCCATCGAACAGACTGGTCGCACCTACGCGGTGCATTTGCCGGAAGAGTTATACAAGCGGGCGCAGCGCGACGGCCTGGTCTATTACGTCACGGTGCCGGTCAAGAAACCGGGCGCTTATCAATTGCGGATGTCTCTGCGCGACAGCAGCTCCGATCGCATCGGCTCGGCAAGCCAATTCGTCGAAGTTCCTGATTTAAAAAAGAATCGTCTCGCTGTTTCCGGCATCGCGCTCAAAGGCGATGCCCCGAACACCCGCCCAGCCGCCGATGCTCCGGCCGCGGATCAGGAAGGCATCGACAAAGGCAACGCGGAAGCCAGCCCCGCCGTGCGCCATTTTCATAATGGCATGACGATGACCTACGCGTTTTATGTTTACAACGCGCATTCGTACAAAGGCGCCCCGCCGCAATTGGTCAGCCAGGTAATTCTCTTTCGTGATGGGAAGCCGGTCTTCACCGGCAAGCAGAATGCGATGAATGTTACCGGCCAGACTGATTTCAAACGACTTGCGGGCGCCGGTGCAATCATCCTGGGCAACGATCTAACGCCCGGCGATTACGTGTTGCAGGTACTGATCACCGACACGCTCGCCGACAAGAAGCATCAGCTAGCCACGCAAACAATGGACTTCACGATCGTGAAATAGGAGCGCAGGCATCCGTGCCTGCGGTTCGCCGTCATCCTGACGGCGTGTTTTTTAAGAGAATAGGCAGGCAGAGATGCCTGCGAACCGCACGCAAGGATGC
>CBFHBI010000683.1:0-2496 GCA_965653755.1 uncultured Blastocatellia bacterium | reverse complement strand
ATCGCTAGCGCCGGTGCGCAATCCGTCTTCGTAACCTTGATCGTACGCGCTTAGGACATAATTGTAATAGCTGTAGTTGGAAGCTTCATACACGCGGGTGTGATAGTAAGACCGGCCGCGTTCGCATTCGTGCCGATGCCAGTCGTTGAAATTTCCATCGCGCGAACGATTAAAGCCGTGTCCCTCATGATGACCTCTGCGACCATCGCCGCCGCAATCTCCACGATTTCGATCACCATTGCGATTGTTTGCGGCAGCCTTAGTCGATGAACCACTAGTCAACGAACTACCTTCGCCCGATCGTTCGCGCGTGCGATTCTCGGAACGCGCGCTTTTATCCGAACTCCGCGTGGAACTGTTGTTTCGACCGCGATCACGGCTTTCACCGCGGCTCGAGTTTCTGCCACTTGCGCTGGTCGTGCCGCTTGATGCACCACTGCTACTGCGACTGCCGCTGGATCGATTCTCTCTGCTTGAGCCACTGCCGCTGCGTGACGAACCGCTGTTACTGCTGCGTGAACTGGAGCTTCCGCTGCTCCGGCTTGAGCTGCCACTACTGCTGCTCCTGCTGGAGCCGCTGCTACTACTACTGCTTTTGCTGCCGCTCGAACTCGAGCTGCTCTTTGAACTACTTTCGTTGCCGCCCTTCTGCGCGTTCACAGTGGCGACCAAGCCGCCGGCAAGGCATAGCGCGGCGACAATTCCGATGAGTCTTCGCAGAGTTTTGCCGAGTAACTGGACTGACATGACGAGCCTCCTTCTGCATCACTGAGACGGAGAGAGCAACCGGATAAGACTCGATTGATTTGAGCGAATTATACGCCAGATTCGGCGAAAGCGCGCAACAATCTTACAGCTCAACGCGACATCATAAAAAGCAAACGACTTCGCGTCGCGCTGTCAAGTTTTCCAGGAATCGCGATTATTTTGAAAAGGAGCCTTCGCCCGGCTCCCAACTCCCGACTCCCAGCTCCCGCTTCTACGCCGCCGCGCCTTTGACGAACGTCGCGTTAAGCTTGATATCGACACCACTCAAGGCTTGTGACACGGGACAATTCTTCTTCGCCGACTCTGCAGCATCGAGAAATGTCTGCTCGTCAATCCCCGGCACTTCGCCTTCAGTGTTCAGTTCAATCGTCGTGATCTTGAATCCTTCGCCTACCTTCTCAAGACTCACATTCGCATTTGTGCTAATCCGCTTCGGATTGTGACCGGCTTTGGTCAAGCCCGCTGCGAGCGCCATCGAAAAACATCCTGCGTGCGCAGCGCCAATCAATTCTTCAGGATTCGTCCCCGTGCCTTCTTCGAATCGAGACGAGAATGAATACTGCCCTTCGAATGCGCCACTGCCTAATTTGACTCTGCCCTTGCCTTCACGAAGATTGCCTTCCCAAACTGCGCTTGCTGTGCGTTTCGCCATGTTCGTTCTCCCTTGTGGAATTCTAGTTTTGCGAAATTGTAACGCAGCAATTGAAACGCTGAAAGCGTGTGTAGCGGACGTCTGAAGTAGCCCACCGCTTCAGCGCAGAGATCGGATTTGATAATTGATTCCGACGCACGGGTTCGATGCCCGCGCGAAATTGCCTTGGTCGGGTCTTTTACGTGTGCCGTATCGACTGAAACGGTCGCGTAAACCTTTTTAATCGGACTTCTAACCTCTAGTCCCCAGCCTCTGATCTCTTCCTCGTGCTCAACAATCCGCGCACCGCCAGAATGATCGAGCATGCCGAGATCACGCCGAGCGTGAAGTTCTGCCAGACCCAGAAGAACGCAGCGCGCGAGTTGGCGATGCGGCTGCTTACAAGTCCCGTTGGTCCCGACATGTGCAGAATCGGAATTCCCGTCCCAATGATTGCACCAAGGAGCAGGATGATGTAACCCGATCGCCGGCCGCTTAGCATCAGCGCGGCGTACGTCCATCCAGCCAGCACCAAGACGGGAATGGCCATGTTGAGCCCTCCCCGCTCCATCACGCGCGTGATTTCATCCGACAAGTGAAACGTCACAAACAGTATAGTAAGCAGAGACGTGATGGTTAGCGTGACGTTGTTCTTCATGTGATTTTCTCCTGGTTAGACCTTGGTAAGTCTCTCAGCGTCAAAGCTCGGCAACCATACCGATTAGGATACTAATTACGGTACGAATCGGGCAGCGTTAGGTTCCTTCGCGAGTCTAGGCACAACCAATCATTGGACACGGTGAACAAGGTGATGTAAAAGTGCGTATCCGATAGTCAATATCATGATCGACACCATTTCATCTCATCTAACTGCCGAAGAACTTCAAGCCGGTCTGGATCACATCTATCATTCGCCCAAGGACGGAGGCACGCTGGATTTGATCGTGAGAAGACCCACCGTGAACGAGCGCGAAGTGCTTGAGCACGCCGACCTCGACGTGGAGGCAGACGTGCACCATGGTCGGCTCGTAGTGGAACAGGCGGCCAAGGCCGTGGCCGCAGAAATCGCGCTCGCCGCTGATGTGCTGCGGCGCGAC
>CBFHBI010000682.1:0-2501 GCA_965653755.1 uncultured Blastocatellia bacterium | reverse complement strand
CGGGCAGCCGCGCGGCGGTTACTTTGCCTTCTTCGAATTCGTTTGGATAAACGGTGGTCATGACCGGAATGCCGGCGTATTCACCGGTCACAGGTTTGAATTCACCGACTACGACCGACGTGAGATAGGTCGCGTGCGGCGCGTCGATCTTCCAATCGAAGGTCCGCGTGCCGTCCGAGTTTTCTTTCGTACTGATGAGCTTGCCGTTCGAAACCACGCTGAGCGGCTTTTCGACGGTAGCAACGATTTCAGTGGTGACGAAATCGTTCGGATGGTCGAAACACGCAAACCAAAAATGATTTGCCTCTGATTCGCCTTGCGTCCAGGCCTGCTTTGGCCGCGTCGGATCGTCCGCTCGCGGCAAGATGAAATTCAATCCGCCGCCTCCGATTAAGGCAATGCGTTCCGGTGGGGCCTTGATCGTGTGATACGCGATGACGATCGTAATTTCCTCGTTCGGCTGATAGGCGCGGTCGAGATTAATCGTCAGCGTCTCTTTCTTGTCGTCGTAAACGAAAGTCAACGGTGTGCCCTTCGCCAGCTTCGCGCTTTCAAATGTCATGAACGCCGCATCGAGCTCGACGCGCTTCAAATTTTTCACCGTTGGCGCCAGGGTAATCGTCTCAGTCCCAATCGCTTGCTCCTTTGCAAAATCAAAACGCAAATCGAGTTTGATGTTCTGCTGATCGTAATCATGCGGCGGAATGTACTGCGGTCCTGGCAGCGGATGAGCGTTGGCTCGTGGCGCAGGTGACGGTGTAAGCGTGGGTGTTTGCGCTGCGCCGTTTGACGCCAGGAAGAGGAGGGAAGCGCCAAGCACCAGCGAGGTGACGGCAATGCGCCGAAGTGATTTCGATTGAAACATGCTGCACTCCATTTGAGACTCGAAGTAGATCAATATTCGGGCGTAGATTCCAAGGAGTGAGGATTCTGTCATTGCGAGTTGGCAAAAGACAAGTGAGTCCGCAACCATCTGTGTGAGCTGGTGCCCAACTCTGTGAGTGGAAGGAATGAAATGTTTTAAACGATCCGCTTATGCAGATGGTACTGACTTCTTATTTCAACCGCTGCCGTTCCTGCTCGGTCCAGTCGCAAAGCGTTTTCTTGTCCTGATCCGAAAGCTTCGCGGCGGGATGCATTGGCGTGTAGGAAGACAGCGGCATGACGCCGTCTTGCACTTCGTCGCAGATTTGGCGCAGCTTGCGGTCTTGTCGGTCGGGAGGCAGCTTGCCCCACTCAGACATGTTCAGCGAGCGGCGTCCGTCATTGACGTGATTCGACAGCCACCACGAAACGGGCGCGACGTTCGTGTACCAGGGCCAGACGGTTTTGTTTGAATGACAATCGCGACACGAACGATCGAGGATCGACGCAACTTCGGGAGTAATTTGCGTTTTCGAATTTATCGTTTGCGATTCGTCGACCGGCGGATTGGTGCGCGTCGGACGTATGGCCTGAATGCCGACGACAAGAACCACGAGCAGGATGGCTACGATCTTCAGGACCCGACGCATGAACTGCAGTCTATTCGGATGCAGGCGTCTGAATCAATTGCTGCAACTGTGCGCGCAGCACGGGATTCTTTTCGTCCTCCAAAATCCGCTTGAGAATTGGCTCAGAAAATCGCCCGTACTTCCGAATCGCAGCGGCCGCCTCAGCGCGAGTTGCCGGCGAAGGATCGTTCAGGCGGCTGACTTGGTCTTTAACTGACTTTTCCATTTCGGGAGTGATGACCTCGGTGCGGCCCACCAGTACGCGAACCAATTCATTTGGTTGCGGGTTAATCGTGATTGGCAAAACTGCGTCAGTCATAGTTCTCGGCAGCACATAGAACACACGCATGCCCGGTTCGAACCAACTGTTCCGCCAGGTCTTGATCATCGCATCAGCTTCCTTGTCGAAGAGACCGGCGGCGACGAGCGTCTCCCGCAACTGTTTGATAACGCCGTCCACGTTCTTGTCGAGCAATGGTCTGTCGATCGTCGTTGTCCCCGAGAAGTTGCCGATCGATTGAAACCCAATTTTTCCATCTTGATTCTCGAATAGAATTACTTGCGCGATTGCCTCCTTGGCCACGTTGCGCAGCCTCACCCGATTGTTTTCCAACGTCACCGCCAACGGCAGATCGAAATCGCCGACACCGCGATAAAACAGAAATTTTTCCTGCTCGGCTGCGTGGCCATTGGTAGCGCAAATCTGAACCGGCGCGGCGTCTGTCTCGCGGGCAGCGTAGTAATGATTGTCCGAATAGTCAGCGGGCAGAGTGAAGGCGGCGCTCGGTTGTACCTTCATCGTGCCCCAGTTGATTCCTGCCTTATCAACCGCGCGGGCCTGTGGATACCACTCCGTAATCTTCCCCTTCGGAAACTCAACCTTCGTGTACACGTTCATCTCGCGATTCGCATAAAAATAAATCACCGGCGTCTCCATGCGCACGGCAGCGGTCAAGTTAGCTTTAGGACCCGCGTGTCGCAAACCCGATTCGGGCCCTAAGCTTGTGT
>CBFHBI010000681.1:0-2503 GCA_965653755.1 uncultured Blastocatellia bacterium | reverse complement strand
TTTTGCGGGAAAGGGTTGGGGTGTGGGCACGACTTGACGGTTTGAACGGCTGGAACTGCTGGAACACGGGAGGGAGAGGAGAGAGATATATGAGTTACTGTTCCGTCAACGGAATAAAAATTTACTACGAAGTTTCCGGCGAAGGATTACCGCTGCTGTTAATTCATGCGAACCCGTTCGATCATCGGCTCTGGCAGTATCAGATCGCGAGCTTTTCAACGTTCTTCAAGGTCGTGGCTGTAGACCTACGAGGCTACGGCCACTCCGACAAACCCACAACCGAGACCAGCCTCGCCATGCTGGCGGAGGACGCGCTGGGAGTCTGCCGCCAGGAAGAGATGAAGGAAGCGATTGTCGCCGGTATCAGTGTCGGCGGCAACGTTGCGCTGCAATTGGCATTGGATCATCCAGAAATTTTCAAGGCTCTGATTCTGGTTGGGTGCAGCCCGGGTCAGCGACCATCAGGCGAGGACAGATGGTTACACAAAAAGAGGCATGCAGGCTTATCATATTGAACACCTGCGAGATCTCGTCAGCCCAGAATTTCCTCAAACCGCTTTGGGAAAGTATCTGCTGGCACTCTTCACAGACACCGACCCTATGCTTAAGCCTGCGGCGCTGGAGAAAATTTTTGCGGCGCTGGAAGTAAAGAATCTGACTTCACGGCTACCTGAACTACATATGCCCGTGCTGACGCTCAATGGCGAATTCGACGGCACATTACCGCGCACGCGCGAGATGAGCCAGAAGATTCGCGGCGCGACCCATCAAGTGATTCCAGGGGCAGGTCACGCATGCTGCCTCGAAAATCCAATGGTTTTCGACCGTATCGTCAGCGATTTTTTGCAACGACATAACTTCATGTCATAATCTCACTGTTAGCACTGTTTAAACCGTTCAAGCCGTTCAAACAGTTCAAGCCGTGAAGATCGGATCCTCGGGTCTAACACTCCTTGCCGAACCTGCCAGAAGCGAAAACGCATGAAAATATTCTCACGCGCGCTTCTCGTCTTATTTTTCTTTCTGGCGACGGCGATTAAATTATTTGCTCAGAATCTCGAACGGGTGATCATGGCGATGCCTGGTATCGGGCTAAGCCAGCTTCCCGCATTTGTCGCGCAGGAAAAGGGGTTCTACAAGCAAGAGCGCCTCGAGACCTTGAACGTGGTCATGGACGGCACAATTGCGACTCGTGCCATGATTGGTGGCGATATCGATTTTAATCTCGCCCTGGCGTCGGGAATCTCTGCGATTCTCAATGGCGCGCCTCTCAAGGCAGTCATGGGCATGACGATTCGAGGGACCCAGACCTTCGTCGTCAAGCCGGAGATAAACTCTGGTGCAGATCTCAAGGGAAAAATCGTCGGCGTGAGCGGCTTTGGCGGATCGACACATCACGGCGCCTTGGTCGTGCTCGAGCATCTCGGCGTAGATCCAAAGGATGTTTCCATTCTCAACGTCGGAAATAGCTCCCTCAGACTTGCCGCGCTCAAATTCAAAAAGATCGACGCGACTATTCTCGATACGGCTTTTGTGCGCAAAGCACAGGAACTGGGCTTTAAGAGACTGGTCGCTCTGGCCGATCTGGGGGAAATTCCATCTTCGGGGCTCGTAGTAACGACGGCAAAATTGAAAAAACAACCGGATCAGGTGAGACGATTGATCCGGGCAACCTTAAAAGCCACAAGTTATTTCAAAGAAAACCGTAATGAGATGGTTTCGTTTATAGCGAAAAAACTCACCGTTGATTCAAAAGAGGCGGAAGAATTGTTTGAGCTTGGCGTAAAGGTCTTCAGTAATAACGGCAGAATATCCGACGAAGGCTTGAGCGTGCTGTTGCGTCAACGCGATCCCAAGCGCCAAATCGCGATCAAACCCGCGGACATCGTCGACTGGTCCTTCCTTCCCAATTAGTCAGGCTCGTGCGTTCACGGTTTGAACAGAGTGCAGAGATTGAATAGCTGGAACGCTATTGAGTGGCTGACCTCTGACCTCCGATCTCCGACCTCTGGCTCAATCGGTTTGAACTGAGCGGTAGCGATTGAACGGCTTGAACTCGCGCCCGTTGCCTTCCCCCTACTCGTTTGCCTGTAAAGCGCTTCTAATGTCGGTCTTTCCGAAATCAGCGCCCTTATAAAGAAGCGGTTCGCCGCGAACACTGCTCAGCGCGTAAGAAAAACAGTCGCCGTAATTCAGACCCGCCGGATGCCGCCCCTTGCCATAGGTCCGGTAAGCATCCCGCGTAATCTCGGCCTGTTCCTGATCAAAGGGTGCAACCTCGATTTGGGCCTTATGAATGAGAAGGTCGAGCTCGCGTCCACCAACTTCACCAAAGCGGGTTTCGATGACGATTCCGATTTCGAAAGTCATCATCTCGCCTTCCATGTCAGCGATCGCGAATTCAGCGCGATTTTCGGCCGCATCAAGAGGGCCAAGCTCGCCTTCGGCAGCGCGCCGTGGAGCCTCGATGACGGCAAGCTCAACGATTGGGTCGGCGGCCGCG
>CBFHBI010000680.1:0-2508 GCA_965653755.1 uncultured Blastocatellia bacterium | reverse complement strand
GCAACATGGACGGATTGGGCGTCGCCAACTGCACCTGTTACGAGAGTCCGCCGGGCCAGCCTTACTACGTCGACATTAATGCGATCCTGAATCTCGATGTATATCTGAGGACCGTCGCGGAGTGCGGCAAAGAAGGCAATCAATGTCTTCCGGCGGGAACTAAGCAAGCCCCGGTATGCGAAGCGATTGACCGCAACACGTTGATTCCTGGTGCTGATCTGATCTCCACGTTCAGTCTGTTTCTGGAAAAGCAAATGCCGATCAAACCGACCAGTTGCGAAAAGCCCACGACTTACGCCGGCTGCATGACTGCGCCTTGCAAGCGCACCGGCAGGATAGATCCGAAAACGAAACTGCCGCTGGTCCAATGCGGGTGTCCAACTTACGACGGTCCATTTCAAGTGGGCTCAGAAATCCAACCCAAGGACTGTAAGCTCGATGGCACCTACGTCTGGTCGGCGGCGTACACACCGAGGCCCACGCGTGACTAACGTCGATTCAAAACGGATCGAGGTCGGATTGATTTAGCCCGTTGTGAAGTGCTGTCAACCTTTGCCGAGCGAAGCGCGATCAAAATAAAAGGCTTTCCGATTTTCGGAAGGCCTTTTGGTTAATCGGCATTGTGTTGCCCTCGAAGCGAGGCCGAGTTAAGACTACCGCGGAGACTTATTCTTGTTAGAGTTCGCGCTATTACTATTGGAACTCTTCACCGGTGCGGAATTGGTATTGGTTGGCGGCGCGGTCACAGACAGCGTCGCCTTGGGCGGCTGATCGTTGACAACCTTATTCGGTTTGCTGCCGTTCGGCTGCGCTTGCGCGGTCGATGAATCGCTGAAGCTGCCAGCCATTGTCAGCACGCACATCGCGCCATATTCCGGATGCGGACCGCACGAGATTCCGGCGACCTTAAAGTCCTGACTCATGATGCGTTTCCGATGGCCGCGACTCGCCACGCCGTCATCGATCAGCCAGGTGAGAATTCGCTCGCGCGCCGATTCGTCTCCATACACGAGGTTCTCGCCAATGTCGCCCGACCACGAGCCGAACGGCTTGACGCGTTGCTCGATCATCATGCTATCGCCGCCGGCATGACCGGTCGCTCCGGTGGCGCTTTGATCTTTAACGTGCGTGAGTGCGGCCTGGCATAAACCAGTTGAAGTGTTCAATGGCCCGACTGGCTTGGCTGTCCGCATGAACTTGATTGCATCATCGACTGCGTCCCAGCCCTCCTGGGTCTCCAAAGCAGCTTCCTGGCCCGCCATCGTGTACAACTTACCCTTGAAGAGTGGCTTGAGTTTTTCCAGATATCCGGCGTAAACCTGCGGATTCGCCCGCGCCAGGTTTATTTCATCCAACAAGTCCTGCTCGGCCTTCGAAAGTGTGGGCGTGGCTTTCTTCGTCTGTGAATGGGTCGTCACAAGTTTGCTCGAAATGGCAACTGCCAAGGTGCAGCCCAGCGCGAAAAGACCGATCAGTCTGAACTTCATTTGGGGGAATCCTTTCATCATTCGGATAACGATTGGAAAATCGTAACGCGTCGGGGAGCGCGGCTAAATTAACGAATCGATTTTGCGCTGTCAATTGAATAGTGGACAGCGAAGGGCGAACGGTTTAGCATCAGAATGTCAGCGCCCCCCAGAGGCCGAAAGCGTATTGTTCTTCATGGCCATTCGGCATCCACCTGATAATCACGTTCCCCCGACTATTCGTCGCTATCGTGGCGAAGCGCCGCGCGTCGTACGCTACGAAGAACCAGCCGCCGGGTTCGCACGTCGCCTGCTGCGATTCTTCTTCAAGCCTTACATCATCGTCCCGCTATTCTTGATTGTGGGTCTCTCGATCACGGTGCTCGTTTACTACTGGGTCATTTTCTCGGCGCGCATCGACAGTCTTTTGCGGGGCGATGTGTTTACACGCTCGGCGGGGATATACGCAGCGCCGAAACAGATTCGCGCTGGGCAGTCGATTTCAGAAGACGATCTGATCGCGTATCTCAAGCGTGCCGGCTACGTCGAACGCAATCAGCAGGCTGACAGCGCGCGCGGCCGATACGATTTGAGTGGCTCGATGGTTGATATCGATCCCGGCGCCGACTCCGTAGTCGATAACGCCAAACCATTCGCGCAATTGCGCGTCGAGTTCAGCCGCGGCGGCAAATCGATCGCGTACATTACCAACCGGCAAAACGGCAGCCATCTCGATCGCGCGCAAATCGAGCCGGAGTTGATCAGCTCTGTGACCGGTCGCGAGCGGGCCAAACGCCGAGTCATCGGCTACAACGATGTGCCCGCAGATTTGCGCAATGCGATCGTAACTACCGAAGATCGCTCATTTTTCGAGCATCATGGTGTGAATGTTCGCGGGATTATTCGCGCGCTTTTGCGGCGCTATGACAGCGATCCGAACTCGCCAATTGCGCGGCAGGGTGGATCGAGCATCACGCAACAACTCGTTAAGAATCTGCTGCTGTCACCTGAGTACAGTCTCAAGCGAAAAATTTCCGAAGCT
>CBFHBI010000679.1:0-2509 GCA_965653755.1 uncultured Blastocatellia bacterium | reverse complement strand
CGCACAGCGAAACGTCAATCGCCGTTTGCGTCATCTGCGAAAAGCCGGAGTAAGACTCTCAGAACTCACGGCCCAAAGCGGCTGCGGTATTCGTTCGAGTCAATAAACGCCTTGACCATCTCGGCTTTAAGATAATCGCCGTTGAATTGATTCAGCTTGCCCAGCCAGAAATTGTAGCCGCCGAAATCCGCGTCCGGTCCCGAATTCGGATCGCGGCGCAAATATCCAAAGTACTGCATCAAGACAAACGCGCGATTGAATTCAGCCTGGTATAGATTCTGATTCTCCGCGACCTGTCGCAGCACCTGGGCGCGTGCTGTGATGTTGCTCGAATCGTTAGCAATGCCGAATGCAGCGATCGCGGCGTTTCGATCCGACGCTGACAGCACATTGCCGGCGTTGGCGTTCAGTTGATCGACAAACTTCGCCGGCGTCATCGACGACGGATAGGCAGAAGCGAAACGCGAACGCTGCACGAACTGGTTCGCAAACGATTGCTTGTTGTTCTCTAGAATGCCTTCCCATCCTGACGCTCCTACGACTACGCCGTTGCCGATTTCGTGAGTATCGGCGAGGAACTCGCTGAACTTCAGAGGCACCGGCGCGTTTGGCAGGTTGCCGTAGGCAGACTTGTACATGCGCTCGACCAAATAACCGGTTTGCTGAAATTCAATCGAGAGGAAATACGCTGCCGAGACATTCACGCGCCGCGCTTCGATGCAGTTGGCGTCAAAGCCGCAACTCGCGATCTGTTTTATCCAGAAATCCCACCCGCTGGCATCAGGTTCGCGATTCAGAAAATCGAGATAGTGCTGACGCACAAAAAACTGCGCCGTGGAGTTGTCCAAAGGATTGACGTCCGCGGCGGCAGCGCGATTGTCGGCGATCGTTACGGTCGTGCTTGATTGCGCGCCGAGATTCGCCCCGGACGCATTTGTCAGCGTCACTGCAAATCTCTCGTCGCCCTCGGTGTAAGCGTCATCGTTGATGGGCACTGAGATTGTCTTGGAAGTTTCGCCGGGCGCGAACTTCAAAGTGCCACTCGTCTGCGTGTAGTCACAGCGCGCCGAAGCCAGTCCTGTTTTCGCATTGCAAGGCTGTGTGCCGGCATCATCGCTGGTCGCGAAGTTGACGCTGACGCTGCTCGATAAATCACCGCTCCGCGTCACTGTGATGTCAGCCGTGCCGCCGCCTTCTCTGACGACATAGTTCGCGCCGGAGAATTGCAGACTCGCAATTCCGCCGCCGCCTTGAACGGGCGGACAAGCGGTGACGTCAACGGTAATGTCGTCGACGTTGAAGCTAGATGCCCTGGTGCTCGCCGGGGCATTGAACTCAAAGAGCAGCGTGTGTGGCAAGCCGTCAGCAAATGCCGCGGGTACCGGTATCGTGTGCTTGGTGTAGCTGGTCGCCTCCGTGGACGGCTCAGTGATCGTCTCCAGCACCGTGTTGTCCAGCTTGACGGCGAGCGTGTCCGTGAATGGCGCAAAGACTCTGCTGATCTTAAGGTAATAGTTAAGGAACGCTGCCGCGCCGTTTGGAATCACGACTTGCTGTTTCAAGGTTCCGATTTCCGGCGTGTCAGATCCGCCAAACCAGGCCCAATAAGTTCCTCCGTCCGGCACAGCCTGACCGTTGCTACCGTTGCCACAAACTGCCGTGCTGCACAACGACGAACCAAAATGAGTCGAAGTCGATTCCCAATTCGGATTACTGATCGGGAATTCGTCTCCCGTACTGGCTTCCATACCTGGATCGTGCGTGGTGTTGCCAGTTGTGCACGAAGGGCTTGGCGATGGTGACGGACTTGGCGTAGGTGTCGGACTGACTCCCGGACATGAAGTGTCCAAAGTTATGTCGTCGACATTGAACGATGACGTCCTGCCAACGCCCGGCCCCGAGAATTCGAACAGGATAGTGTGTGGTCCGCCGCTAAAGAAAACGAGACCGATGCTATGCAAGTTGTAAACGGTGTCTTCCACGGCCGGCTCAGGAATAGTTTCGACGGTGTTGCCATCAACTTTAATTCGCAAGACGTCGCCGTGGTTGTGTAGCTTACTGATCTTCAAATAGTAATTCAGGGTAACCGGCACGCCCGTCGGGACTGTCACAGTTTGTTTGAGCGTGCCCATCTCAGGGCCCTCAGCGCCGCCGAACCAGGCCCAGTAAGTTCCCGTGCGCGGAACGGCTTGTCCATTGCTGCCGTTGCCACACACGGCTGAGCTGCAAAGCGATGATCCAAACTTCGTCGAAGTCGACTCCCATTTCGCGTTCGTTATTGGACCGCTGCTGGTGCTTAACTCCAGACTCGGATCCTGCAACAGGTTTGAGCCTGAACACGGCGAGGGCGATGTGTTCGGCGAGGGCGATGTGTTCGGCGAGGGTGATGTGTTTGGCGAGGGCGAGGTATTCGGCGACGGCGATGTGTTCGGCGAGGGTGATGTGTTCGGCGATGGCGAGGTGTTTGGCGACGGCGAAGTATTCGGCGAGGGTGATGTATTCGGCGACG
>CBFHBI010000678.1:0-2520 GCA_965653755.1 uncultured Blastocatellia bacterium | reverse complement strand
GCGATCCTGGACTGGAGCGCAAGCGTCCCCGCGTGCGTTCTTTGACGTGGGCAAGCGGGACGCTTGCGCTCCAGTCGGCGCTATGTCGAGCAGGAGCGTCGGTATTCCAGCATTCGCCAGATGCGCGGCGATCTGCGCTCCCATAGTGCCGGCGCCTAAAACAGCAGCTTTCTTAATCTGAATCATGGCCGTTCGATGATACTGAATGAGCATTCATTCAGCAAGCCTGAATCGGGCAAAAATTCATTGACTTCCTGTCAACATTGCCATAGTGTACGCGCACCCTCGCAAATCCAACTCGCAAATCTGTCATCGTGAGGTGAACCCATGAGTGTTTCAACCGCCGCTGAATTGAGTAAACTTGTCAACTCCTATTCGCTTCAAACCGGTCCGCCGAAAACGATTGTCATTCCCAAAGCGTCGCAACTCGCAACGTTGGGTGAAGTCACGATCACCGGAACCCTGCTGAAGAAACAACTCGTCACCCTCAACCTGGCCACCGGAAAGCGAACGGCGGCGGTTGCGGCCAACAATGGAGTCTATAAACCGACGCCGGGTGACGGCGATCTTCATTTTTGTCTGGGGACAACTCAGAAGCAGCCGCACATCGCATGTGAATTGCAGAGCGCGAAACCCTTCATCTCGCTTTTCAATCAGGCCGTGGGATCGAAAATTTCGGTGACTGGTTTCTTTCGTTGTCTGTTCGAGCATCCGGGCTTTAGATCGAACGACGATGCGCATTGTTTTGAGATTCACCCCGTTCGTGCCGTCACCATTGATGGGCAAGTCCACGCCTTCGACGTGGGTGTGCCGGATCAAGATGCAATCCACACCTGGCTCAAACCGAACCCGCTCAACAACCAGGATAATAAGATCGGGGTCAGCTTCGACAAACCTAAAGATACTCTGACCTTTACGAAGATGGATGGTTCGGACGAAAACTATGTGAGCGTATCGGGAACAATCAGCAAAATAAAGATCGCCTCGTCCGTCGGCCAGTTGTCTTCGTTCGTGCTCACGAGTTCAGACATCGGCCACCCAATCGACGGATTTTGCATGACAGGTACAAATGCGGACAAACAGTTGAAGGCGTTAAAGCAGGCAGGCACGACGCAAGTGGACGCGGTGGTGCTGCGAAACATCGATTTGCCGGCGGCGCTGACCGGAAAATACAAAATCAACGTGTTGGCGATTGCTTTTAAATCGCCTTCGGCGCCAACTCACGCTTTGCTCAGCACACCTCAAGACTGGCTCTTGTGAGTTTCGATCGCAGTTATTTCGGTTCGCGCGTGTTTAGAAAACTATTCGTCGCAACGGTTTGATGCAACCAGCCCGCACAATCCGTCGCGGGCAATGGTAATGTCAATAATATTATTGACATTCGCCGTTACCGCCAGTATAAGTTTGGCAATTCTCAAGGGGCTCAGTCGCCAATCTCAAGCTTCAAGGAGGCCGCCCGTCATCACTGATAAATCATTCGCCAGATTCAGGCTGGTTTCAATCAGCATCTGCACCATCGGAGTCATCTCAGCCGGCGTGGCTCTGTCCATGCGCAGAGCTTCCGGTGCTCGATTGAGGCCCAGACGAGGCTACACAATCAGGACCCAGGAAACGCCGATGCCGCTGATTCCCCGGGAACCCGGACCGCTCGAAATCACGCACGCCAACACGATTAGGTACCAGAAATCGGACGGGACTTTTAAGCAGGAGAGAGCCTACTACAACGCTGCCGGCTCGATGGTTAAGAAGGAGATTCTATACGGGATTCCAGGCCAGGGCGTCTTCAAGATTAACAACGCCCAGGGACCTCTGATTTTTTTGTCGTCGATGCCACCCAAAGAGAAGTCCTCTTACGTACCGATCGACGACGGACATGGCCAGCCGAGCTTCACCCGAGACGATTGGGTTCACGGCTATCAAACCTACGTGCTGCGCTTCCCGGACGCTGAGGGTGGTTATTTGGAGATGTATTGCGCGCCCGAATTAGATGGCCAGGCACTGCGAACTGTCTCGGTTTCAGCCCATGTCGTATCGGTCGAAGAGGTGGTCCAAATCACACTCGGCGATCCTGACGACAGAGCCTTCGGCTCGCTTCCGCACTTACTGGTTAACTACGATCTTTTCAAGACCAAGATAGCGGCCATGGAGGAAGCTGGGAAGCATGACGTTGCTGCGGCATTGCAGCGAGAATTAGACGAACAGATCGCTAAAGCAAGTCAAGAGTAGCGTGCGGCTCGGAACTGACGATCCTCCCCACCCAACTACCACGGAGTCTTCCGTCCCAAGGAGAAACCAACATGAGAACTTGGCGCGACAATCTGAAATACCTCGCCTTGAGTTTTACCGGTCTCGTCTTACTGCCCTTCGATGGCTGCACGCATAGATTTCACTGATTCTGCGAGCCCCACAAACACTGCTTGAGCCACGATGCTGTGGCCGATGTTGAATTCTTCGACTTCGGAAATGCGCGCGACCGCGCCGACGTTTCGCACCGTCAGGCCGTGACCAGCCGCCACGTGC
>CBFHBI010000677.1:0-2524 GCA_965653755.1 uncultured Blastocatellia bacterium | reverse complement strand
GACCCGGCGCCGCATCGTGGCGGCGCTGCGGCGTGGCGAGCGGCCGGTCGGCGAATCGCTCTCGGCTTTCATGTTTGAATCGATCGATGGGGCGGGCCCAACTTTTTCCCACTTAAACTTGCGCACCGCGATGCCGGGGGGCGCTTGATCGTTCTGGGGTTGCTGGCCGAAAGCAAAGGCGCTGGTGAAAGCGAATAGAAAAAGCGCAAATGTTTTCATGGGGGCTTCGCCTCGTCAAGCAGCCGCGCCGCTGCGCATCTTTTCCACGCGTTGAATCTTCACCACGTAGTTGCGCGCCTCATCACTCTGGACCATTTCGCGCGTCTCGATCTCATCTTCAGTCACCGGCGTGATTGCCAGGTCCATGTACTCGGCTCGGCGCGGGTCTTTCTTCAATTTGCTGTACATGCGGTACAGCCGCAGGTAAAGATACGCCCAACGCAACTGCTTGCCAATGATTTCTGCGATCAATTTCGGATAAAAGACGAGCGGCGACTCATGCGGCAACTCGGGCCGGCGGTCGCGGCGAAACTTCAAACGCAGGAAACCGCCTTCCAAAGGATGAATGCCTTCGATGCCGATGCATCCTTTGAACCAAACGATGAGAAACAGAGCTTTGCCGGGACTGACCCCGGTCGCCGCGGCGCGTTTCAAAACAGTCTCGATGTGTTCGTCTGTGTAGTAGGTCTCCCACGCAGTTTTGTACGCGCGCTGCCAGTCAGCGATCGACATACGCGGATGCGTAGTCACCGCATGATTCAAGTCGTACTTGTTGATGTCCGCATCCATCCATGTGCCGGCGTTCAGCAAGTTGCGGTGATCTTCCGAACCCGGAAGCGGCGTGAGATAAAAGAACTCCAACAGATCCACCGGCAGCTCCTTTTGAATCACGCGAATGTCGTGCACGATCGATTCCGGGGTGTCGTTGGGAAACCCGAGAATGTAGCCGCAATAGGTCAGCACCTTCGCCTTCTTCCATGCCAGCAGCATCTTGCGATATTCCGTAATTTTGTTCTGCTGCTTCTTGGCGCCGAGCAAACTGTCCGGATTGATATTTTCCAACCCGATGAAGACGCGCTTGACGCCGGCGCGCGCGCACTTCTCGATGAAATTCGGCAGACGATGACAAAGCGTATCGACCTGGATGATGAAATTGAATTGAAGTTTTTCTTGTTCGCGCATCTCGATCATGCGATCGAGAATGGCTTCCCAATTTTTGTTGCGCGCCAAGTTGTCGTCGGTGATGAAGAAGCGATGAATGCCCTGGGCCACGTTCGCGCGCACGATGGCGTCGCAGTCATCGGCGGAGCGATAGCGCGACTTGCGGCCCTGCACGTTGATGATCGTGCAGAACGAACATTGATACGGACAGCCGCGCCCGGCGTCGAGACTTGTGTTCGCGCCCGCTGTTCTCAAGATTCGCTCGGATGGCAGGAAAGGCATCGCCGCGCCTTCGAGGTTCGGCAGATCGTTCATGAAATTGTAGAGCGGCTTGAGTTGCTTGTTGGCCGCGTCGCGCAAAACTTCATGAAGCCGCCCTTCGGCTTCGCCGGCGAAAAGCGAAACGCCCATGCCTTCAGCGCGGCGCACGTGCGGGTCACGCTCTTTCAGCATCGCAATCGTGCCGGATACATGGAAGCCGCCAATCGCCACTTGCAGATTGAGTTCGCGTAGCTGCTGAGCGAGATCGAGGGCACGGGGAAATTGATTCGACTGTACGCCGACCAACATCACCATACCCATCCCGGCTTGATTAATCAGCGCAGCGATTTTAGCCGGGTGAATCCTGGTGTTCGTTTCGTCGATCGCGTGCAGCTCGAGCTGGACATCTTCGCCCAGACTCTTTTGCTGTGCGCATTGGAGCGCGAGGCCATAAAGGCAGGCGAGTGAATTTGAAGGAATCGCCGAACGCAGCCATTGAATGACGTAGCCGTCGTCATCGTAGTGCGAGGGTTTGATGAGAACGAGACAAAAACGGCGCTGAGAACTCATCGTGTCAGAAGCCCGACCGTGAGGGAGGGCAAGTTGCCTAGATCGCGTGTTAATTTGTTCTTGTGTCGCCGGCCCGCCCGTACCGTCGGGCTTCTGACACGCTGTCATTTCACTAGTTTCCAGCCCGACGGCAGAACGGCCGCTGCCGCACAAACCTTTATCAGTTCACCAGGAACAAACTTGAGCACGGCATCGAAAACTGTCAGTTCCGGCGACGTGCGCATTACCAGCGAAAACCATAGCCAGCCGGCCAACATGATTACGACGGACCCGATCGCCATCGCGGCTGCCGCGGTTAGGAATTTCCGATCCCACTCGTGCTCGGCGAACGCTCCGGTGATGAAGGCTGCGGCGGGAAACGCCACCAGATAACCGCCGGTTGGTCCCAGCAAATGCCAGAGACCGCCGCTGCCACTCGCGAAAAACGGCAGGCCGCTGGCGCCTTCGATCAAATAAACGATCATCGTGATCGCGCCGAGCCTCGATCCTAGAAGCGCGCCCGTAAGTACGACGGCGAAGGTCTGCGCCGTAA
>CBFHBI010000676.1:0-2525 GCA_965653755.1 uncultured Blastocatellia bacterium | reverse complement strand
GCCCACCTGGCCGCTGGCGGAAGCAATGGCCACCGAGTCGCCGGGACCCATCTCGGTTTCGATAAATTGTCTGAGCATGTCGCGCGTGCGGTGCATGCTGTCCGGCTCCAGGTGCAAATCGTCAATGAAGAAAACAATCGTCCGCCCGCGTGCCGTGACCTCGGGTGCGCGGGTCTCAGCCGCTCCGGTTGCGGATTTCGAAAAAAGTTGAGCCTCGCGTACCGAACCGGCAAAAACACGTTCAAAGAAACTAATCGGCCGGGGCTTCCCATCTACCAGCAAGGCAAAATCTTCTTGTCTTAATCCATCGACAAAATGTCCGTTCTTATCGACAACCGTGATTGCGCTTTGGACGAGTTCGGTGTTGACACGCAGGACTTCATCCCGGTTTTGTTTCTGCGGCTGCTGTCCGTATGCGAAGTGCGCGCCGAAGAACAAGAGGCCCAGGCTTAAGCTTCTTTGCAATCGCCCGTTAGTTTGCATGTGATTGCTTGACCGAGCGGCGGGATTTTATCACTGGCAATGCAAATCGCCGCAATTGTCGCCACGCAACGCTCGAAACGGATGGAAGATCAGCCCTTTTAATCTGGCCCACAAAACTGTATTCTAAAGTTCCCACGACTGAGGTGGGAGATGAAAACTATGCGCTGTGTAATCCTTTTAATGTTTGCTGGTCTGCTCATCGCCGGGTTGCTGGCGTGCAATTCAAACGAGGCTTTGCTCTCGCAGAAGCCGGTAACTCAATCCACGCCTGCCACGGGAACTACGCCTGCGCCGGACAACGCGCGCCGCATCGGGGCGGAGGAGTTGCATAAGCTGTGGGAGAAGAACGATGTGCTAATCATCGACACGCGTGCGGAATCGGCGTACAAGACTGAACACATTAAGGGGTCGATTTCGATGCCGACGGGCACCGAGCTCGATCACATCAGTGAACTGCCGCGCAATAAACTGATCGCAGCCTACTGTACTTGACCAAACGAACATACGAGCGCCGGGGCGGTGCTCGAACTCAAGTCAAAAGGAATCGACAACGCAGCGGCGTTGCTTGGCGGATTGGCTGCCTGGAAAGCGTCAGGTTATCCGGTTGAAGGCGACAGCGTTAAGCAGTAGAAAGGCAAAGGGCAAAGAGGTAAGGACAAAGATCAAGCGCGAAGAACTGAAAACAGAAACCCGAGACGGCCAAGCATTAGCCGCTTGGCCCTTTGCTCTTTGCACCT
This sequence comes from uncultured Blastocatellia bacterium, assembly GCA_965653755.1. Lineage (GTDB taxonomy): Bacteria > Acidobacteriota > Blastocatellia > Pyrinomonadales > Pyrinomonadaceae > UBA11740. Next base: position 1,305 of record CBFHBI010000676.1, on the reverse strand, counting down.
TGCTCTTTGCGGCTAAGTTTGGGGAATCGCTTGCGCGCGCGAAAATGACGGCAGAGGTGTCACTACTCTGCCGGAAGGAACACACAGAACCGGACAGGGCGCGTTGCGGACCACGCGCTCAATCTCAGAACCCAACACCGGCGCCCCGCCGAACAGTGAGGCGTGCACGCTGGTTCCGATCACGATCAAGTCAGCGTCGATCTTAGCCGCCAGACTGACAATCTCGGCGTAAGGACGGCCCTCGGCGGCGTGGATTGTGACGCGCGCGTCGCGCTCGCGCGCAAACGCCTCCATGCGCTCTTTCACTTCGCTGCGCATGCGCGACAGCGCCATCCCGCCTTCCTCGGGAAAGAGCAGCGAAATCTGTTCGAAGTAATCGCCGATAACGTAAACCGCATGCAATTCGCTTTCGTTGTTTTCGGCGATGGTCCGCGCCGTCTTCATGGCGGCAAACGACGTCGGACGAAAGTTGGTCGCCAGCAGGATGCGATTCAAACTAACCTCGGTATTGTCACCGCGATGATGTACGAAGTCATGTTGCGGAGGTCGGATCGTCAACACCGGACAAGGCGCTTCCGCAATAATTTCTTCGGCGGTCGATCCAAATAGGGCGCGCGCCAGGCCGCGTCGTCCGTGCGTAACCACCGTCACCAGATCGATGTCGTAGTGACGAACCGCTTTGGCGATCTCGGTTGCCGGTTCGCCTTCCACTATCGCCGGTTCGACTTCCAAACCGTTTAAGAGCGGATCCGAGAGCAGGTCGCGTACTTCATGCTGCAACTGCAGCAGCCAATGATTCTCCTGCTCCTGCAGCAAGCGTTCGGGCAAACTCATCAGGTTCGCGGGAACCTTGCCGGTCTGAACGCTAAACAAAACGATGCGGCCATGGCCGGCGCGCGCGAACGCCGCCGCATATTTCAGCGCCGAACGCGCGTGTTGCGTGAAATCGGTCGGAAAAAGAATATTACGGAACAGAGGCATAGCAAGTGAAAAGGAAATTCAAATTTGAAATTTCACGGGGGCTGTTTCCATTCTGCATATCACATTACTGTCGTGCCTGCAATGCGATCGAGCTGCGCGCGGAAGCCGGATTTCTCCAGAACCTCGACACGCTTTCGGGCTATGGATGAGAGTTCGAGCGCTACGCGTTCGCGCACCCGCCGCGCGCGATCGCCGACGGCTATGCGATCGATCACCCGGCGCAAAGCTTCGCTTAGTCCCGAGACAAAGATGCTTACTGAAAGCTCGGAGTGCAAAGACGCGACGCCCGCGGAATAACTGAGCGCGCGAGTGAATGGATCGAGA
>CBFHBI010000675.1:0-2526 GCA_965653755.1 uncultured Blastocatellia bacterium | reverse complement strand
CCCGCTGACGACTTCTGGTCCACACCTTCTAACAATTTAAATGAATCGAAGAATCTGCCTGACAACAGTCTAAAGAAATCAGTTCGATCATCGAGCCGATTGCTCGGTCGCCCAGTCTTAAAAGCGACGTCCGCCGGAACGAGCACGCCCAATTCGTAAAGCCGGCCGTGAACCACAAACGCTCTGATTATGCCAAAGGAAAACTTATCCTGGAGGATGGAGTACTCGCTTCCTTTGAATCCATTCTGAGCAATCTCCTGTTCGCCCAGGAGTTCCATGCCTCTGTTTTTTGCGAGCATCCCCTCGCGCCCGGCCTGCAATGTGGCCGCGGCAAACTCATCCGTGTCGACGTAACTCGGATAGTCCAGATAGCTAACGTGGTAGTAAGACTCCGGCAATTTCAATACGACGCTATGATTGGTCACTTCACCCTTGGACGTCTGCATCGTGGTGGCGGCCGTGACCGGCGTTCCCGGGAAATTGATCGAGAAGCGTCCCTCCGGCGAGGAATACTCTTTCCATGCTTTGGGATTGTATTCGACCGCTGGCGGCGGTGGGTCCTGAATGATGACCACAGGTTTTGATTTATCCGTTTGGGCGAGGACGCTGGACGCGCAGCTTATCCATATAAGGGCGGCCATCAAAAATATCTTCATGGGTTGTCTATAAGGGTAATGGAAGTTGATCGTCAAGTGCATGGCGCCAAAAGAGAAAGCCGCCCGCGAATTGCGAGCGGCTTTCCGGTGAACTGTTGGGATTGACCCGCGGCTGTGACCTTCGGAAAGAAGGTGTCACAGTGACTTACTCAGGCAAACAATCCTAACAATCTGGATTATCGATGCCTGAGTTAGGTCTCAGCCACCTCACTGTGATTAGAACTCATAAAAATTTTGGATCACCTCCTTTCCAGTGTTGAGGCGATCATAAAGAAGAAGTGCGATCTCGTCAATCGGAATTTTTCGTGTCAGAAGCCCGACCGTGAGGGAGGGCAAGTTTAGTATGTACGACCATTGGCTTCACCGAAAAGGTTCGTCACCTTGACCATTGATGACGTAATCAATTGCCCTCTTCAGTTCCTCATCCGTCCACAAATGCGGTGTGCTACCATGACGCGCCCATGGCTTGATCCGATCAGCCATCAGTTTTGTGTCGCGCAATTTTCTCGTCGCATATGATTTGAAAGCATTCATAACGTGTTCTGGCCTGCATAAGGCAGTCACCACCGAGTGAATATGATTTGAACGAGCGTTGACCGCGTGTAATGTATATTTTCTTACCGCGCAGACTTCTCGAATCGCTAACTCCACCGTCTGTCTCTGCTGCTGATTAAGCACGATTGGCCCGTACCTTAAGCGCTCCGTTTCGTCGCTGAGAATTCGCTTGTTGGGAGGCATTCCCGGCGTACCGTACCGGTGGTAATTGCGGCGATCGACTGAGCCGCGTTCTTCGCCATGCAGCCAAGTGCCATACGTCCGAAACGTAATCAGGTACGCAAGCGGTTCGGTTCTGGCTTGAAAGTCGATGTAATCGCGTTTCTTCATTGTTTGTGGGAGGGCACCTTGCCCTCCCTAACGGTCGGGCTTCTGACACACCAACTTCCCACTCGCATACACTCGCCATGGATGTTCGACACCGAACCAATACGCCAGCTCTCGATAGTCAGACGCATCGTGAATCACAAAGTCCGCGCGCTTCCCTTTTTCAAGCGAGCCAATCTCATCGCCACGTCCGAGCGAGTATGCGGCATTGATGGTAGCCGCCGTGATCGCTTCGGCGGGTGTCATCTTCATCTGCGTGCAGGCCAACGAAAGGACCATCGGCATCGACGGAGTCGGTGACGAGCCGGGATTGAAATCAGTCGCCAGCACGACCGCCAGTCCGGCATCGATCATCTGTCGCGCCGCCGGGTAGTCATTCGATCCAAGCGCATAGACCGCGCCGGGAAGCAGCACGGGCTGCACCTTGGCTGCTTTCAGCGCCATGATGCCCGTAGCGTCTGTGTGTTCGAGATGATCGGCCGTGGCTGCATTCAATTCGCCGGCCAGCTTCGCTCCGCCGGAAAGCGAAAGCTGATCCGCGTGCACGCGCAAACCGAGCCCATGGCAGCGCGCGGCTGAAAGAATCTGCCACGTCTCGTCCGTCGTGAAGACATCCTCTTCGCAAAACGCGTCGCAGTATTCCGCCAGTTTTTCTTCCGCCACGCGCGGCAGCATTTCGTTGATGACTAAATTGACGTAAGTAGGACGCCGAGTCTTGTATTCGGAAGGCACATCGTGCGCACCGAGAAACGTCGGCACATAGCGCAACGGCGTCTCATCATTCAACTGCTTGATGGCTCGCAGAATCTTGAGCTCATCTTCGAGCGTCAGCCCGTAACCTGATTTGGCCTCGATGGTCGTCGTTCCATTGCGCAGGAACCAGTCGGCGTAGCGCTTCCCTGCCTTCACTAAATCAGACAGCGAGGCGTTGCGAGTCGCTCTGACGGTTGAGCGAATGCCGCCGCCGCGCGCGGCAATCTCGCGATAC
>CBFHBI010000674.1:0-2529 GCA_965653755.1 uncultured Blastocatellia bacterium | reverse complement strand
ACACCGGCCGCTTGCGCGCCGCCAACCGTTTCGCAAATTCCAGTGTCGGCGTCATGGGATTGCCCGTCAGTTTCTGATGCTTCTCATCGCCCCAGGTTTTGAGACCCAGCATCACCAGATCGATCGCGTCCAGTTCGTCGTCGCCCAATCGCTCGCCCAGGTAACCGTTGGTTTCGATCCACGTGTGCACTTTCATCGCCATGGCAGCCCTCGCCAGCTTCAGCACAAATCTCTCCTGCATCAACGGGTCGCCGCCGCTGATCGTGAGGCCTCCGCCCATCGTTTTCAGGCCATGTCGGTATTTGTTCAGTGCTTCAACGGCTCGGTCGAGCGTGACCGGCATGCCGTTCATCATGTTCCAGGTGTCGGGATTGTGACAGTAGAGGCAGCGCCACTGACAACCCGCGGTCCAAGCAACCACGCGCACGCCTGGTCCATCGACAGTCGAACCGGTCGTAAATGAATGAATGAATCCCATGTCGCCGGTAGCCAGCGCTTGCTTGACGGCTGATTCGGAAACACCGCGGCTTTGATCGAGCCGCAACTCGTAAGGACTCTTGCCTTCAAGTGGCAGTGCAGGCGCTGTCTGTTCGGCGCTCATAATGTTATCCGTGTCAGAAGCCCGACCGTCAGGGAGGGCCGGTCGCGAAACTTGCCCTCCCTAACGGTCGGGCTTCTGACACATTCTCTATGCTCCGTGGAACGTTCGATTGATCACGTCCATCTGTTGCTCGCGCGTCAGTCGCACAAAATTGACTGCGTAACCCGAGACGCGAATCGTGAGACTCGGATATTTTTCCGGGTGGTCCATCGCATCGATTAGCATTTCGCGATTGAGCACGTTGATATTCATGTGATAACCGGTGACGCTGAAGAAAGCGTCGAGCATGCTCCGCAGATTCGTTATTCGATCTGCGGCCACACGGCCCAGACCCTCAGGAATCAAAGTTGTCGTCAGGGAAATGCCGTCCGCTGCATCGCGATAAGGAATCTTGGCGACGGATGCCGCCGACGCGTGAATGCCGTGTGAGTCGCGGCCGTCCATCGGATTGGCGCCGGGCGCAAACGGTTCGCCTTTACGACGTCCGTCGGGCGTGTTGCCCGTCGCTTTGCCGTAAACGACGTTCGAAGTGATGGTGAGAATGGATTGCGTATGAATCGCATTGCGATAAGTCGGGTGCTTGCGCAGCTTGCCCATGAAAGTAGTGACGACCCAGGCGGCAAGATGATCGACCCGATTATCGTTGTTGCCGAAGGTCGGAAAGTCGCCCTCGATCTCATAATCTGTGATGAGCCCCGTCTCGTCCCGAATCACTTTCACCTTGGCATGACGGATGGCTGAAAGGCTGTCGGCGACGACCGACATGCCGGCCATGCCGAAGGCCATCGTGCGTACCGGGTTGTAATCGTGCAGCGCCATCTGCACGCGCTCGTACGCGTACTTGTCGTGCATGTAATGGATCACGTTCATCGCATTCACGTATACGCCCGCGAGCCAATCCATCATGTTCTCAAACTTCTCGAGCACGTCATGGAAATTGAGATATTCACCTTCGACTGCAGGCATCTTCGGTGATATTTGCTCGCCCGAATTTTCATCGCGACCGCCGTTGATGGCGTAGAGCAGACACTTCGCCAGGTTAGCGCGCGCGCCGAAGAACTGCATCTGTTTGCCCATCAGCATCGGCGAGACGCAACAAGCGACGGCGCCATCATCACCCCACGCGCGGCGCATGATCTCGTCGCTTTCAAATTGAATCGAACTGGTATCAATCGCGACCTTCGAAGCGAAAGAACGAAATCCGTCGGGAAGACGCGCCGAATACCAGATGGTCAAGTTTGGCTCCGGCGCCGGGCCGAGGTTGTAGAGCGTCTGCAAATAACGAAAACTCGTCTTCGTTACCAGCGGGCGGCCGTCGTCGCCGAGACCGCCGATCGATTCGGTCACCCAAGTTGGATCGCCGGCGACTAAGTCGTCGTACTCCGGCGTCCGCAGGAAACGAACGATGCGCAGTTTGATCACGAAGTCGTCGATCATCTCCTGCACTTGTTCCTCAGTCAGCGCGCCAGCCGCGATGTCACGCTGAAAATAAATATCGAGGAAGGTCGAGGTGCGGCCCAGCGACATGGCGGCGCCATTGGCTTCTTTGACCGCGGCGAGATACGCGAGGTAAAGCCATTGCAGTGCTTCTTTCCCGTTTGTCGCCGGAGCGGAAACGTCGAAACCGTAACTCGCGGCCATTTGTTGCAACTCTGTCAGTGCGCGAATCTGTTCGCTCAACTCTTCACGATCGCGGATGATCGATTCTGTGGACATCTCAGCGTCCAGCGCGTGCTTCTCTTTTTGCTTTTCTTCGATCAGTCGCTTCACGCCGTAGAGCGGCACGCGCCGGTAATCGCCGATGATTCGTCCGCGACCGTAGGCGTCCGGCAAGCCGGTCAGGATGTGCGAGCTGCGGCAACGACGAATGTCTGCGGTGTAACCGTCAAAGACACCGTCGTTGTGCGTCTTGCGATACTTGGTGAACG
>CBFHBI010000673.1:0-2530 GCA_965653755.1 uncultured Blastocatellia bacterium | reverse complement strand
CTCGCGGTCGCCCAGGACGTGGCCGCGATCGTCAATGTCGAAGGCACGCTGAACATAAATCAATTCGCCAAGTCGGTGAAGAACCTGCGTCGCTATCATTACGTTTCGACTTGTTACGTCGCGGGCAAGCGCCAGGGATTGATTAAAGAAAATGAGTTGCACCACGAAGCCGGCTTTCGTAATCACTACGAACAGACGAAATATCTCGCCGAGCTGTCGGTGGAGAACCTGAAATCAAACTTGCCGATTACGATTCATCGGCCCGCGGTTGTCTGCGGCGATTCAAAGACCGGTGAGACAGCGAAGTACGACGGCATTTACTATTTGATTCACTATCTGCGCAAGTGGCCCATTGGCTTGACGCTGCTGAACATCGGCAACCCGGACGTCTGTCTGAACCTGGTGCCGGTGGATTTTGTGATCGAAGCGATGGTGACGCTCGCGAAAGATGATCTAGCGGCCGGGGCCACGGTTCAGTTAGCCGATCCAACCCCGCTCACTACGCAGGAATTGTTCGATTCGATTTCAAAGGCGATTCGCGGACGCGACTCGCTGGCCAGGGTTCCCGCGGGCATTGTCTATCCCGTTCTGATGTTGCCGTTGGCGCCGCGCATAACGGGACTCCCGCATTCGGCCGTGCCTTATTTCTTTCTGGAGCAAACCTACGACACAACGCGCGCACGCGGATTATTGGACCCGCATGGAGTTCGGTGTCCCGCGTTTCCGAGTTATGTGGATAAGTTGGTGAATTTCGTCGCCGAACATCCGGCGTTGTAGCGGCAAAGCGCAAAGAGCAAAGGGCAAAGGGCAAAGAGCGGAGAGCAAAGAGCAAGGCGCAAAGCGCAAAGCTCAAAGCGATCATTGCTTTCGCGTAGCCCTTTGCCCTTTGCTCTTCGCCGTCAGGGCGCGAGTCGTTCAATAATCCAACGATCGTCGTTCTGCAACGTATATCGCAGCCGATCGTGAAGGCGATTTTCCTGGCCTTGCCAAAATTCGATCACCTTTGGCTTCACTCGATATCCGCCCCAGTGTGGTGGGCGCGGGACGTTAGCCCCAAATTTGAAATCAAACTCTTCGAAGCGTTTTTCAAGCGTGGCCCGATTCGCGATGACGCTACTCTGTTCCGAAGCCCAGGCGCCGGTTTTGCTGCCGAGCGGTCGTGAATGAAAGTACTGATCTGATTCTGCTGCTGAAGTCTTCTCAACCGAACCTTCGATGCGCACTTGCCGCCAAAGCTGCGGCCAATAAAAAAGCAGACAAGCCTGCGGATTTTGCGCGAGTTCGTCGCCTTTGCGGCTGTCATAGTTTGTGTAGAAGACAAAGCCTCGCTCGTCAAAACTTTTCAACAGCACGATGCGCGCGCAAGGCCGGCCGTCGTGATCGGCGGTGGCCAGCGTCATCGAAATCGTATCTTGTTCAGAGACGCCCGCTGCGCGTGCTGCTTGTGACCAAATTTCGAATTGACGAAACGGGTTGGGGTCAACTGTGGCTTTGTTAAGTTGAAAGGGTGATTCAGTCATCGAAGTTTAGAGTTCAAGCTTTAGCTTGGTTTGAATAAAGTAGCCTGAAGGCTGAACTCTGAACTCATTCCGCGCCGGTAGCTTCGGCTTCCTCTTTTTTCTTTGTCCACATGCCGGCGATCTGTTGTGCTTCGGCGTAAGTCAGATTGTCGTAGATGTCTGAGTTGTCGACGACGCGGCCGTTCTCGAGTTCGGCTACTTCCCAGTCGGGAGATTCAGGATCGGTACCGGCCTTTCCTTCGGACACGCGAATTTCAAAGGTCGTATTCTTGCGCTCTTCTATCATTGGTTTTGCCTCTCGGAGATGTTGAGTTAGCGGGACATCTTAACTGATCACCTTGACAGGTTCTAATCGTGGTGTCAGAAGCCCGACCGTGAGCGAGGGCCACCGGCGCGATTGTTCCTCCGCAGATTTGACGGACATTATATGCCAAGATGCCCTCCCTGACGGTCGGGCTTCTGACGCGGTGTCGGTTATCATCCTCGTTTCCAAATGAAGAAGTCGAAACAAACACCGCTGCTGCTGGTTGCAATCGTGGGGCGGCCAAACGTCGGCAAATCGACGCTGTTCAATCGGCTGATTGGCGAGCGGCGATCGATTGTGGGCGACGAGCCGGGCATCACGCGCGATCGCATCTATGGTGAAGCGGAATGGAACGACGTGCAGTTCGCGCTCGTCGATACTGGCGGCATTGTGCCCGACGACGAAGCCGTCATCCCCACAAATACTTTGAAGCAAGCTTCGTTTGCGATCGACGAAGCACAGGCGCTGATTTGGGTGGTCGATGCGCGGAAAGGCGTGACGCCGCTGGACGAAGAGTTGGCCCGGTTGCTGCGCGAGACCGGCAAACGCGTGATCGTCGCGGCGAACAAAGCCGACGCCGCGCATTGGGAGAGCGACGCGGGAGAATTTCACTCGTTTGGATTTGATGATGTATTTCCAATCTCAGCCGAACATGGCAATGGCATCGGCGAGATGCTGGATGCTTTAGCGAGTGGAATCAGAACCG
>CBFHBI010000672.1:0-2531 GCA_965653755.1 uncultured Blastocatellia bacterium | reverse complement strand
CGAAGCGCGATACTTGATGCGCGCGCGGCGAAAGTTGGATCCGGCAGAAAAAGATAATTTCGGCATTGTCACGCCCGATGCGATCCTCGGCGTACGCGATCGCATCTTTGGGACGTTCTTCATCGTGGCGATGGTCGTTCCCGGCATTGCTTTAATCGTCGGCGCGATTGTGATCATGAATATCATGCTGGTGTCGGTGACTGAACGGACCAAAGAGATCGGGTTACGTAAGTCATTGGGCGCGCGGCGCGTCGATATCCTGAAACAATTCTTGACCGAGGCGGTTACGTTGGCGACGATCGGCGGCGCGATCGGAGTATTTCTGGCCTGGATTGTCGGCAAGATCATGACGGCGATTTTCTTGCAGACATATCTGTCGATCTGGGCGATTGCCGGCGCGATCGGGGTGTCGGCTTTGGCGGGAATGATCTCCGGACTGTTCCCGGCGTGGAAAGCTGCGCGGCTGGATCCGATCGAGGCGCTGCGCGCGGAGGCTTAAATTTGGAGTGCGGCGGCTTGACGCCGCTTTTTTATTGCGGGCCAACGATCCGCGCGACTATTACAAAGCGCCGTCAAACCGGCGCACTCCAAAAGGATCGCAATATGAAGATATTTCGCTCTGACATCTTGGAAAACCTCTGGATGGCACTCGCCACGCTGCGCGCGAACAAGCTGCGTTCGTTTCTGACCATCATCGGCGTAATCATCGGCGTGGTGACGGTCATGGTGATAGCTTCAGCCATCGCCGGTTTTGATGTGGCGGTAACGCGGGAAGTCGAATCGTTCGGCACACGCTCGATGTACATCAGCAAATTCAATCCGGGCATTCACGTCGGCCGTCTCTCGCGTGAAGAGCGCATGCGCAAGGGGCTCACCTATGATGACGCGATTGACCTGGCGAAGTTACCCGCGCTGGAGACGGCGGTGCCGTTTATCGATGTCGGCAGCAACTTTTTTGGAAAGAAGATTCAAGTGAGCGGTGGTGGCAAAACGTCGGCGAATGTGGCGCTCCAGGGGACACTGCCGGATTTCGAAAAGGCCGGCACGCAGGTAATCTCGGAGGGCCGCTTCTTCTCACAATTCGAAAACGACACCAACCAGAACGTTTGCGTGGTGGGATCGAAAGTAGCCGATGACTTCTTTAAGTTCGGATCGCCAGTCGGACAAACGCTGAAGATCGGCGCGGAAGACTATCGCGTAGTCGGAGTGCTGCAAAAGCGCGAGCAGTTTCTGTTCAGCGGCGGCAGCGACGACCAGAACAACGTTATCTACCTGCCCTACAACGTTGCGCGGAAGTTGAAGCCGGGTTCGGAAGATATTTATTTGTTGGCAGTCGCCAAGCCCGGCATGATGCAGGAGGCGATGGACCAGGTCACTGACCGGCTGCGCGTTCGCCGCAATGTTCCGTTCGGAAAACCGGACAACTTCGGCATCGAGACAACCGAATCTCTCATCAGTTCGTTCCATTCGATCACCGCCGGAATCGCGATTGGGATGATTGTCATTTCGTCAGTCGGTTTGATGGTGGGCGGCATCGGCGTGATGAACATCATGCTGGTTTCGGTCACCGAACGAACGCGCGAAATTGGCGTGCGCAAGGCGATTGGCGCACGCCGCAAAGACATCATGTGGCAGTTTCTGATCGAAGCAATGACGCTTACGGGGTTCGGCGGAATGGTTGGGTTAGCGATCGGCTGGCTCGGCACGCTGCTGGTGAAATTGATCATGCCGTCTTACGTGCCGCTGTGGGCGCCGGCGATGGGTTTCATCGCCAGCGTCGGCATCGGCATGATCTTTGGATTATGGCCCGCGTGGAAAGCGGCAGGATTGGATCCGATTGAGTCCCTCAGATACGAATGAGTGCGGGCAGGCTGCGCACCTGCCCACCTCGTCTTTAAGACATGAAGCCTGCGAACAGCGCAGCGAACACCATTCCGAGCAAGAGCGCCAGTATCCACAAAGTAATTGCCGTTCCCCACGCGGCGCCTGAACTCACCTTGTAGCCTGCATTCTGCAACCCCTTCGCCCGCAACCAGAGACCGTAGAACGACAAGATTCCAATTACGCTTCCCACCACGTAGAGGACCGGGTGATCGGCGGGCGATTAAAACGCACCGAGATTGTCATAGTGCAGCAAAGTTTCCTGGTCGAGGACCGGATGAATATCCTCCGGACTCTTAAGGAAGAGAATGATTATGCTGGCTACTTTTGAAATCACCGCCACCGGCACATATCCATAGAGTACGGCAGCGAAAACCTGCCAGAAATTTATCGTGCCGCCGAAGGCCAACACGCCCAGCAAAGATAGGGCGGCGATGAACGACATCAGGACAAAGAGGCCAACGAAACTTTTAGCGGCCGTCTGCACCCGCTGAATAGGCTGGGTCATGCTTTGCAACAGGCCCTCTCTGGTGTCAGCCATTCGCTCGGGCGGTGGTTTGATGGGACTCGACTCCATCTTCTCCATCGTGAAGTCCGTGATGCGCGTCGGCGTCACCCGCTGTACGAATGCGGCAGCGTAGGCTGCGTTT
>CBFHBI010000671.1:0-2531 GCA_965653755.1 uncultured Blastocatellia bacterium | reverse complement strand
GATGGGCTACGACGCATTTCACAACGGCTGGATCTTCGCGTTCGTCGGCGTCATCTCGGCAATCGTGCAAGGCGGATTGATCGGCCGGCTGGTAAAGAGATTCGGCGAGCCGTGGCTCGTGATTGCCGGTGCTCTGTTGTTCACCGTCAGTCTGGTGGCGGTGCCATTCATGAACCCCACAACCGGCATCTTCGTCATTCTGTTGATTGCCGACGCCACGTCGATCGGACAGGCTTTGTCCGCGCCCACTCTCAGCAGCCTGGCTTCAAAGAGCGCCGGCGCTGCACAACAGGGCAGCGTCCTGGGCGTGATGCAATCGGTCGCGAGTTTGGCCCGGGCGATTGGACCATCGCTGGCAGCAGTGTTGATTTATAGCGCGGTTGCGCACGTCGGCTATGACGGCGTGCCGCAAAAGATGAGCGACGCCTCGCTGCTCCGGACTTTCTGGACCGCCGCAGCTATTCAATTCGTTGGCTTTCTGCTCGCGGTGTATTTCGCGAAAGCTCACAGAGGAAAATATCGCGAGACGCAATCGGAAGTCAGTGCCACCGACGTTGGGTTAAGGCGAACCCCTTCGCACCGATGGGTAGTGGAAAAATTGTGTTGCTGACTCTGGGTCTAAAAGCGAAACGGGCCTGATGATGGCCCGTCTCGGTTTAGGTTACTTAGTTCGGCGCATTTTGTTTAGCTCAAGCATGATGTTCACGCCTAGTAACATCATATCTACGGCGAGTAGATAGAGCTTAAAACGATCCACGGATTTTACCTTTCTGAAAGGAAAATCCTCCGAGAGTGTCGTTGCAAAATTGCAACTCTAAAGGATTCTAGAATTTCGCAGCCGTATGGAGCAAATCTCTTACACTCCAAAGGCTCTTAGTAATTCCCGCCACCATCAATGGCGCGTCCTTGACCCACCCGCTGACGCGGGTGGTACTGACCTCGGTTAGTCCCCTCACGGTCCAAATCGATTACGGTACTCGCTTGATTCGACGAAAGCCTTAATCATCTCCGCGCCGATGTAATCGCCGTTGAACTGATTCAGCTTGTTAAGCCAGAAGTTATAACCCGCAAAGCTCAGTGTCGGTTCCGGCGCGGCGTCGGGGTTGCGGCGCAAGTAGCCGAAGAACTGCATCAGCACGAACGCCCGATTGAACTCGCGTTGTTGTAGCACCGTGTTCTCCGTAATCTTGAAGAGCACGTCAGCTCGCAACGTCGGATTGCTCGGGTTGGGCGTCAACTCAGTGATGAGCGCCGATCGTTCGGCATCAGTCAGAACCATGCCGGCATTCGCATTCAACGAATCGACAAACGCCGCCGGATCAGTCAGCCCCGGATAGTGCGCGAGGAACGCCGGCCGCTGCACGAACGCGAGGGCGAACGCTCTCTTGTTCGCGTCGAGTTGTGCCTGCCAATTCCCCTGCCCGACGACTATGCCTTGTTCGACGATCTGCGTATCGGTGACGAAGTTGGTGAATCTGATCGGCACCGGCACCATCGGCGGCGCGATGTCACCGAAGGCCGTCTTGTACATGCGCTCGACAAAGTATCCCGTGTTCTGGAACTCGATCGAGAGGAAGAATGCCGCCGACGTATTGATGCGCTGAATCTCGATGCACTGGGCCACGGTTTGTCCCGCGGGCCGGCGCGCCGGGTCGTTGCACTTGTTGATGTTGTCGGTCCAGAACGCGAAACCGTTTGCATCGGGTTCGCGATTGAGGAAATCGTGATACTGCTGCCGCACAAAGATGTCGGTGCTATCGATTGGGTTCGTGGTCGGCGTTGTCGTGTCGTCGTCGATGATCGTCAACACGGCACTGGCATCGCTCGGCTGTTGGAACGCGGCACCACCCGTCGGATTTGAAAGTGTCAGCGGCACGGTTTCATTACCTTCGAGCCACAGATCCTGCGTGATGAGCACCGTGAAGGTCTTGCTCGTCTCGCCCGCTCCGAATCGCAAAGTCCCTAACGCAGTTTCGAAGTCACAGCGCGGCGAGCCCACGCCGTTGGCAGTCGAGCATGGCAGCACCGACATCGCCGCACTATCGTCCGGCGTCGCGTAATCGACCGTGACCGTCTGACTGGTATCGCCAGATCGAATCACGGTGATGGTCGCAAAGCCGCCGTTCTCATTCACCGAGTAATTCGGTTGACTGAATTTGATTAGCGAACGGAATTGCACCGTCTGGCCTCCGCTCAACGTCCCGGTGCTCGCGAGATAGTTCGCGTCACCGCTGTAATCGGCCGTGATGTTGTGATTGCCCGCGGTTAGCGCGGAGGTGGTAAGTTGCGCGACGCCGCTCGCGTTCAGAGTTACGGCGGAACCCAGGTTGGCGCCGTTGTCTTTGAATTGAACCGTGCCGGTCGGAACCGCAAGGCTGGTCACGGTCGCGGTGAAGGTAACATTTTGATTTAGATCAGAAGGATTCACCGATGAACTCAACGCCGTGGTCGTGGCAGCCTTGTTGTTCGTTAAGCTGAACGACACCGAGTTTGCGCCCGGAGTCGTCGCGTTCACGTTGTAGGTTCCGGCT
>CBFHBI010000670.1:0-2535 GCA_965653755.1 uncultured Blastocatellia bacterium | reverse complement strand
CCATACAAACAGACAGGCCGCTGCCAACTGGGCCACAATTACGAAAACCACCAGCGCCATCAAAGAAAAGTCATACATCACGCCCATCGTTACGCTTCCCAGAAACCAAAGAATTCCGTACGCCGCATTGAACGAGCCAAACGCAGTTCCTCTTTTGTTCATCGAGACAACTTGCGAGATTCCCGATCGCAACGTAGCGTCCTGGGCGCCCAGACCGGTGGCCCAGCAGGCAACGCTGATGTAAACCCCCGTTGTTCCGCCTAAAAATCCAAAAGGTAGCGCCAGCAGCGAAACCACAATTCCGACCGCGATAATTTGAATCCCATATCGATCGAACAGCTTGCCGAAGATCAGCGCCGTCAATCCGTTCACGCCCATCGCTCCCGCGTACAGCAAAGGAATCACTTCCGGCTTGACCAGTGAATTCTTCTCGAAATGAAACGCGAGCAAGGGGAAATCAACAAATCCCAACGCGAGCAATCCCGCCGCGCCGACATAGATCCAAAACACATTGGGAAGATTTTTTCGCGCTGGCGCCGGCGGCGGAGTCCCCTTTTTCGAGCGCGCCCACCGCGCAAACAGTAAAGCGATGAATGCTCCGGCAGCAGGAAGAGCCAGCCACAAAAATGCAGGGCCGAAGTGATGAGTGCGCGCAACCGAACCCGCAACCAGCAATGGCCCAAGCACAGCACCCGTCTGGTCCATCGCGGCGTGGATACCAAATCCCGAACCGTGCCCGACAACTTCGGTTGCTTCGGACAACAACACGTCGCGCGCCGGGCCACGCAAACTTTTTCCCGTGCGCTCCGCGACGACGAGCAACGCCGCTGCTTGCCAATTGCCCGCAAACGCCAGACCCGGAACGACGACGAGATTCAAAAAATAGCCGAGCGTCGTGATGGTCCAATACGCTTGCGTGCGATCGGCCAAGCGGCCGGAGAAATAACGCAGGCTCGCCGCGATCATCTCGCCGAGTCCGGCGATGATGCCGACTTCAGTCGCGGTCGCGCCCAGGTCTTTGAGCAATGGCCCAATGACACTGTGCGCGCCTTCGTAGGTCATGTCAGCGAACAGGCTGACAAAACCCAGGGCGATAATGAATCGAAAAGCGCTTTTTCGTTCTTCGCTTGAAACAGCCAATTGATTTACCTGTATTCGAGAATCTCAATCACCGATAAGGATCCCAGCACCAACAACAAGCCCACGACAACATACCCCACTACTGCCCGCGAGACTCGATCGTGAATCCAGCGGCGAATCGCGGCCCCGAGAAACGCGGCCAACGATCCTTTGGAAATCATCGCCGCGACGGCGCCCAACCAAACAATGATTGCCGGGTTGTACTTTGCCGCCATAGCCGCTGCGGTGATCTGGCCCACATCACCCCACTCTGAGAAGAAGATCGCCGCAAATGAAACCATCGCTGCCTTATGAACTTTGTGGGCGTCGCGCTCTTTGCGGTATTGATCGTCCTTGCGCCACAGAGTAATCGCCACGCCGATAAAACTCGCAGCCGTGATCGCCGCGACCAGCAATCGCGGCAATTTGGAAATCGCCTCGCCAACTAAAACCGCGACACCCATCTTGGCCATGAACGCCGCGGCCATGCCAATCATGATCGGCGCGGTGCGATAACGCGCCGCCAGCACGCCCGTCGTATAAAGCAACTTGTCGCCGACGATCTCGGCGACAAATACGGCCCCGAAAGTTGCGAAGAAAATTACTAACACGTGGTGCTCAGTGCGCCGGGTCGTCGCATTCTAAGACGCAGCCGCTCGGTTCGCAATTGGGTAACGCAAGCTGTCAGTTTGCACCTGCGAGTGTCAGAAGCCCGACCATCAGGGAGGGCAACTTACGCGACTTGCCCGCCCTCATGGTCGGGCTTCTGACACTCAGTCGAACACGATGTGCGCATTCGCGCCGTTGACTGGGACGAACGTCGGCTCCACGGCAAAAACACTGCGAATATTTTCCGCGGTCAGAACTTCGGTCGATGAGCCGCTCGCGACTGCGCGACCTTCATTCAGCAACACTATTTGATCGCCGAACCGGCCCGCCAGATTCAAGTCGTGAACGACGCCGACAGTAACCACGTCCGGCGCGTCGGTGAAGTTGCGCACCTTTTTCATGAAATCGATCTGATGACGAATGTCGAGAAAGGTCAGCGGCTCGTCGAGAAACAGCAGCCGGCCTCGCGAAGGTCCGTTGTTCTCAGTGTGGGCCTGCCAAAGTTGCGCCAGCACACGCGCGAAGTTCACCCGTTGACGCTCGCCACCACTGAGAGTCTGGTAATCTCGATCGGCAAACTCAGTCACGTCGAAGAACTGCATCAGCTCATCAACAATCTGTTCGTCCGTTGGTCCGGGCCGGCTGCCGAAATGCGGATAACGACCCATCATCACCACCTCGCGTACGCTCAACGGAAACGCAACCTCGACCGCTTGAGAGAGCACCGCGCGACGCTTGGCGAGATCGGCTTCGCTCGCGTCTTTCACATCGATGTTTTCATATTGAATCGTCCCGGTCTGCGGCCGG
>CBFHBI010000669.1:0-2539 GCA_965653755.1 uncultured Blastocatellia bacterium | reverse complement strand
ATTCATCCAGAAACTGGAGCGGACGGGGCCGGCATCGCGTGCGAGGGCACGAGTGACGCGGACGTGCACGCTTTCGTTAATCTCGCGATCGAACGCGCGGGGCAAATCGATATCTGCGTGACCAATGCCGGTGGTCCGCCGGCGAAGACTTTTGCGGAAACTGATCTCGACGTCTTTCGTCGCGCTTTCGAATTGAATGCGTTGTCGGCGATCAGGTTTGCCAAACTGGTGCTGCCGGGAATGTTGGAACGAAAGTGGGGACGCATCGTCAACATCACTTCTGTTTCGGTGAAGCAGCCGATTGACGGTTTGCTTTTATCGAATACAGTTCGTGCGGGATTGACCGGGTGGGCCAAAACAGTTTCAAACGAAGTCGCGGCGCAAGGCGTAACCGTCAACAACGTCGCGCCCGGCTACACGTTGACCGAGCGGCAGGACGCGCTGGCCGAAGTGCGCGGCAAGGCCGCGGGCAAATCGAAACAGGAAGTCATCGAATCGTGGGCTTTGCAAGCGCCAATTCGACGCATGGCCCAGCCGGAAGAGATTGGCGCAGCCGTGGCGTTCCTTGCGTCCGAACGCGCGTCTTACATCACCGGAGTCACGCTTGCTGTAGATGGCGGTTGGGTGAAGAGTCTGTTTTAAATACCTCCGCGAAGTCCTCTGCGTTCCTCTGCGGTTTTGCTGTGCGTCGCTCCGTAAACCGCAGAGGAGAAACCGAGGTTTCGCAGAGAGACGCAGAGAAAAATCAGCGCTCGCGAACACCGCGTTAGTCTATACTTCTCGCATGGCGCGAGGTTGGGAAAGTAAATCAGTCGAAGATCAGATTGGCGCGGCCGAGGCTGAGCGCGAGATTCGCGATCGCCATCATCTCTCAAACGAAGAGCGCGAACAGAACGAACGACGGCAGTCGCTGCTCCTTTCGCGCTCGTTAATTCTCGCGCGCATGAAAGCAGCGCGAGATACTCGCTATCGCGCCCAACTCAAAATTGCTCTCGATCAACTTGACGAGCAATTGCGCGAAATCCAAACGGAGTAACTACGGATTCTTCGGCGGCGTTGCGGCCGGCATATTGAACTTCGAATCATCCACCGGCGCGTTCAATTTTATCTCAGTCAGCTTGCGCACGATGAAAGGATTGCCCGCATCAACCGAGGACACTCGAATTGTGAATGGCAGCTTCACCCCGTCGACATCCCGATAATCTTCAAAATCAAATTGCTGGGGTATCGTGCCGATCATGGTGCGCATAAAGGTCATGCGCCGGAGCAGTAGACCAGTCTCAACATCGAAGTAAAGCCTCTCTACGTCCGTATCGTTGCGCGCAGCCACCACGACATACGCATCGCGATCGCCAACCTTGTCGCGCCCGGCAGTTCGGAGACGCGTGTACTGCTCTTTCAAACGTAGAGTTCGAGCCAAGAGGGCCGTTGTTTTGAGAACATCTAAGTCCTGCCCGACGAGGTCGCGCACACCCTGCTGAGCTTTTTCCCAACCACCGTTGCCGCCAACCCCGCGCTCGACTGAACCGCGCTGAGACGTGAAGTGTTCATATCCCTTATCCAAACTCTGCATCAGTTCATAGGTGCCGGTGGCGCCGCTTGCAGTTGTGAAAGTTCCGGTGGCCGTTCGGCTCTTAATCTTATCGATGGCAGCTTGCCCGCCGATCGCGTTGATATATTTTTGGATCAGTTCGTCGGCCGGCGTCGGCGTCGGTCGTGGAGTTGGTGAACTTTGCGGTTGAGCGCCCGGCGCCGCCGCTGGAGATCCACCACCACCAGGACCGCCTGGGCCAACTGCGGGAGGCGGCGTCGGCAAAGGCAACGGCGGAACCGACTGCGGGCTATTGCGTCCGCGATGACACGTGTAACAGGCAATCGGATCCAATTTCAGTTCGCCCAACGGCTTGTTTGTGTCGAGCACGAGCTTGATCATGTCGCGCGCTCGGTTCTTCTCATTCTTGGCATCGGAAGCGTAGTCCCACTGCCCATTATTATTCACGTGACAATAATTACAGCGCCGGCCCATCGAAGCCGCAAAGTAATTCATCACCGGAATGAATTGCGAGACAGGAAGATCGCCGAGCAGCTTGACGTTCTTCTCGCGGCCCTCCTGGGCAATCGTTTTTTCCTGCGCAGCAGGTGTCTGCTCCGGCTGGGGCATTCCCAAAGCTGAATACAATGGCGCAAATTTGTCGTGCTTGACAGAGGCACGTTGCGCGCGCAGGTTGCCAATTACGACTACCGTACAAGCGCAGGTCAGTACGATGACGATCAATCTCAGGACATTTAGTTTCATCTGTTCGCTCCGATGGCCGAATGACTCAAGGTGCATGGGAAGACTAACGGCAGGCAGTTATAGATGAATCGCGCAGATGATGCACCGCGCGACGCCGAAGTTCCTCGAAAAAGTAAAACACCCGGCGATGGACCGGGTGTGTCAGGAGCCCGCGCGTGAGCAGGGGCTGCTATTGAAAGTTGCCCTCCCTTAACGGTTAGGCTTCTGACGCGCGTGATTCTCTTTCGACTTCATCAACACATC
>CBFHBI010000668.1:0-2539 GCA_965653755.1 uncultured Blastocatellia bacterium | reverse complement strand
TGCGTACCGCGACCGTCAATTGTTCCACGACGGACGACGGATGCGATTATCCGGAACCCATTCATCCCCGCTATCGTCGTAGCCGGCGTAATGGACCAGATGACGCCCTTCCTTCGCATCGAGAATCTTTGCCGAATACCATTTGCCGTGCCAGTTTACTTCGACGTTTGCGCCAACGCGATACTCGTTTGACGTGCGCCGATCGCCGGAAGAACGGTAATCTGACAATTTCCAGTTGGCGTTTTCATCCCGCTTCGCCTGATTGCTCGCTACGACTTTCGGCTCGCGGAAATCCCGGCGCGTCACCCACTCATCGTCTGAATCTTCATAGCCAAAATAGTGCACGCGATACGTGCTGCCACGCGCATCGATAACCCTCGCCTTGTACCAATCGCCTTCTGATCGCACTTCGAGGCGACTGCTGATTAAGGGATCGACTTTGCGTTCCGCGGTAGCCAATTCCATTTCCGGCTGGAAGTTCCCGGTCGTCAGGAACACGGCTTTTTGATCCTCCGCGAAGGCCATGTCTTGTTTGATGTCTTCGGCTAATTCGGACAACGTTACTTCGCCATCGCCGTTGATGTCGGCGTAGGATTTCCCGCGCAAGCCGGCCAACAACATTTCCGTGAACGTCCAGTTTTCAGTGGACGTGTGATTCGAGGTGGCCGACGCCAGGGTTGCATAAGAAACTCGCTGGCCGAGTTGCCGCGTTGTTTGCGCGAGACTGCCGGAGAAACAAGTGTCCGCCGTCAACAACGCGCGCGAACCTTTAAAATACTTTTCGATGTCGCGCACGATTTCATCTGTCGCCCAACCCACGGTGTCCTCGCTGTCATCGTACGTCGCGAAGTAGGTTGTTTTCTCGTCGTCAGACTTATAGCCGTGACCTGTGTAATAAAAGAAAAGCAGATCGTTCGGTCCAGCTTTGGAAATAAAAGCCGGAAAAGAAGTCTCGACGCGGCGCGTGGTCGCTTGCGAGTCCTTTAAGAAA
The DNA here is from genome assembly GCA_965653755.1 of uncultured Blastocatellia bacterium. Lineage (GTDB taxonomy): Bacteria > Acidobacteriota > Blastocatellia > Pyrinomonadales > Pyrinomonadaceae > UBA11740. The sequence continues at coordinate 1,548 of CBFHBI010000668.1, read as the reverse complement.
AAGATTTGTGATTCGGGGACACCTTGCTGTCGAAAGAATTCGATCAGCTGCGCGTCGCGCCGGTTCTTTTGCGGGAACGAATCGAACAGGTCTTTGTGCTGAAACTGTAGGATGCCCACGGCAAAGACCCAGGTTCGTTGCGGTTGCCAGTCTCTGCCTCTGGCGAAAACTGTCTGTCCGAAAACGCTGCCGAAGATGATGAGCAGCGCCACACTAACGCTTCTTAGAACGCCAAGCTGGATTTTAATCAAGATTTGCTTCCTGTAGTGCCGGGATTCGGTAAAGCGGAGAGAGTGTACCAAAGGGCGGGGAAAGTTGGACCCTCAAATGCGGACTATTGTACGACAAGTGTGCTCGGTTTGTTGCGTCCGAAGCGAGATTTTTTCACTTCTGTGGCTGGTTGGCGGCGGCCTCTGATTTGCCCAACTGAAGGCCGGCAAGTTAATCCCCCTGATAAAGGACAAAAAGCAAATGCATTCAATCAAAGGCCTGGCAGCTAGCTTTGCGGCTGCCGCTTTACTGTTCACGCTAATCACCCCGGCAGCGTTGGCCCAGCAGATGGTCGTCGATGATTGGGCCGCCGTTCAGTCTTTGACACCCAGCGATGAAATTGTGGTCACGTTGAAGAGCGGCAAAGAGACCAAAGGAAAATTTCTGGACGCCGGTTCGTCGGAAATTAGCATTGAGCGCAACGGCAAGCGAGAATCGGTGGCCAAAGGCACCGTTGCCCAGGTTCACCTGATCAAAGGAAAGGCGAAGAAAGGTCAATGGGCGGCCATCGGCGCCGGCATCGGCGCAGGCGCCGGCTTCGGTATCGGTCGATCGAAGAGTCGTTGGAGTGACGAAAATTTAGTTTACTCGTTTGCCGGCGCGTTGATAGGGACCGGAATCGGAGCTACGACCGGATACTTTTTCGGAGCCTCGAGGAGAAACCGGGTGCTGATTTATCAGAGTCGATGAGGTACTTTTCGTATTCAACGTGAGTAACGCTTTCACGGGATTCAAAATCCTGTAGGGTTTCATCGATCGCGCGTTTCATAAACGACGCGGCCGTCCAGGATCGTAATCACCACCTTTGCATTTTCGATTTCGATCGCGTCGATTTCGAAGATGTCGCGCGAGAGAATTACCAGATCGGCGAGCTTACCTGGTGTGATAGCTCCTTTTTCGTGCTCCTGAAACTCTGCGAATGCCGAGCCGACAGTGTAGGCGCGCACCGCTTCCTCGACTGAGATTTTCTGTGCGGGAATCCAGCCGCTTGGGTGCTTGTCGTCCAAGGTGCGGCGCGTGACGGCAGCGGAAAGCGAGAGCAGCGGATTGAGCGGCGCCACCGTCCAGTCGGTGCCAAACGCGAGCGTGGCGCCGGAATCAAGCAGCGAGCGAAACGCATACGTGGTCTGGGCGCGCGGCGCACCGATGCGTTTGTCAGCCCAACGGCCATCGTCGATGGCGTGATACGGCTGCATTGAGGCGATGACTCGGTCACGCGCGAAGCGGGCGATATCCGGCGCGCGTAAATGTTGGGCGTGCTCGATACGAAAACGTCGA
>CBFHBI010000667.1:0-2540 GCA_965653755.1 uncultured Blastocatellia bacterium | reverse complement strand
CGTCCGATGCACATCGAGAAACGTCACGCGGTCGCCTTCGCGAAATTCACGGCCTTCGACATCGAAGAGCTTTCCGCGAATCTTACTCAAGCGACCGACCGAGACGTGACCGGGAACGAGCGGGTAAGGAACACCCTGCAAACGGCCCTGTTGCAGATAAACGTCCGTGCCGCAGACTTCTGAAAGTTCCACGTCGAGCAAGGCCGAGTCCGGTTCCATTTGCGGCTCGGGCACTTCACGAATTTCGACGGGCGCATTTGGTTCAGGAATGACAGCGACGCGCGGCATGATGCGGAGAAGGTAAGCGGAACGCGCCAAAAAGGAAAGTGTCAGAAGCCCGGCGCGTAAGCCAGGGCCGTCTTAGCTGAGCGGCCCTCCTTGACGGTCGGGCTTCTGACGCGATGGCGGCCAATCAACCGGTATCGCCGAAAAATGCGAAGTGCAGGATTGTCTTCACAATTCGGGCAACCGGTCCATCGTCCGGCGGCGCGATTTGATTGCCTGTGGGACTGTCGCCGAAGCGTTGGCGGTACTCGCTTGATTCGATGAAGGCCCGAATCATTTCTGCGCGAGTAGTACGAGCCTGCGCTTGATTGTCGTCGCGCATGTCTTCTCCGGGTTGACTCACGCCGTTCAGTTTGCCCAACCAGAAATCGTAGCCGCTGAAGTTGTTGTCGGGCGTGTCGTCGGGGTTCCGGCGTAGATAACCGAAGTACTGCATCAAGACAAACGAGTCGTTGTACAGCTTATTGAATACCGAGCCGCTGTTGATGACGCTCTTCAACGCATTCGCGCGGCCAGCTGTGTCGCCGCTGCCGTAAGCCGAAATCGCAGCGCTGCGTTCAGACGCCGTCGGTGTCGCACCGCTGTTGGCGAATAAAGCGTCAACATAAGTTGCCGCGGCAACGCCCACTGCGAACGATGCTTGCGACGTGAATTCCGGACGCGTTACGAAATCCTGCAGATAAGCCTGCGTATTCGCGTCCAATTGGGCTTGCCAATTCCCCTGGCCCACGATCACGCCGTCGCCGATTTCGTGTTGGTCGCGGAGAAAGACCAGGTACCTTGGCGTGCTCTTGGCGCTGCCGAAGCCAGCTTTGTGAGCGCGAATTACGAGAAAGCCGGTCTGTCGGAATTCAATTGACAGGAAGAACGCGCCGGAAACGATCACTCGTTTGGCGCGACGGCATTGGGTGTCGGCGCCGCATTGCTCAATCTGGTTGGTCCAGAAATCTTCACCCGGCGTGTCGCTCTGGCGATAAAGGAAGTCGTGATAGTGCTGGCCGACGAATGTGCGCGAGATGTCGATCACATTGCTGGTTGACTCAGGGGTATTGTCGATGATCTGCAACGTCGCGGCATTGGGTGAACCCAAAGTGCCGTTCATCGGATTCTGTAACAATAAGGTCGCCGACTCAGGACCTTCGGCGTAGCTGTCGTCGCTGATCAAAGCCTGTACAGTTTTTTGCGATTCATTCGGTCCGAAGACCAGATGCGCGATCAAGAAAGTGTAGTCACCTTTCTGCTTTGCAGTAGCGTCGGCGCTCATCACGTCCACGCTCGCAGTGGTGCTCATCACACCACCGCGGATGACAGTCACATTTACGGCGGTGACGCTCTCCTGCACGCTATACACAGCCGAGCTGAATTGAAAGACAGCGACCGGTGTTGGCGTTGCGGTCGGCGTGGCTGTCGGCGTCGCGGTTGGCGTGGCCGTTGGTGTCGCGGTCGGCGTCGGCGTTGGCGTCGGTGTCGGTGTCGGGGTTGGAGTCGGCGTCGCGCTTGCGCAGATCGTGTTTCCAACGAGTTGGTAGCTCATTCCAGTGTAGGGATCCTGCGCCCCCAGTGCGTTGGTGGTGTCGATTGCCGCGCTCGACCGGATCGTCTGACCTGCATTGCCTGAAAATGTCCGCCCTACCAGCGTGCCAATTACGTCGCCCACTTTCGGGCTCGCAATCTTGTCCGCCGAAACTACGATGGTGATGACGCCGGTCGCTTGATTGAAATTCGATTCGGCGTCGGCCGCGCCGATCTTATTTGGCGTGGCAGTGTTTGCCGGCACTGTTTCAATCGTCGTCACCGTGCCATATTCGAAGGTGACGTTGCTCGATGAATCAGTATTCATCCCGACGTAATAGGAACCAGTAAAGGGAGTCGTCTTGTCGGGCGGGATCGGATAGTTCCAAAGGATGCGCCAGTTGCGATTGGGCGCCAGCGTGCTCAAATCGGCGACCTTCATCTTGAATGATAATTTTTCTTTACCGCCGATCACGTTGTCGGTCATGCGAAGCTCGGTGATGTCGAGATCGGCATTCGCCGGCGCTGCTTTCTGATCGCCGGCGGGATCGATTACCTCCTGAATGCCCGCGCATTGAGAATCGCCCAAGGGCACGGATTTCACTTCATTACTTCCGCATGAAGTGCCAACGGTGTTTGTCGCAGTGACGCGATAGAAGTAGGTTGTGTTGGCGTCGGCCGTATTGTCGGTTAAACTCGGCGTCGTGCCCGAGCTGGCGAGGAAAGTCTCGCCGCCGCTGGTT
>CBFHBI010000666.1:0-2541 GCA_965653755.1 uncultured Blastocatellia bacterium | reverse complement strand
GATCGACCACATCGACGCCGGCCGCGCGCAGCGCCTCGGCGGCTTGCAGTGCCGCCAGCGTCGCTGAGGCTGTCATCGACCCTACGTGATCGGAAACTGGAAATCGTGAAGGTTCTGGCTTGGTCATCATTTCTCGATCGCGTCCTGTCGGCTCTTCGTCCGCATTCGCTCCTCAACCAGTGCGGGAACCAGGCCGTTGATATTCCCGCCGAGCTGAAACACCTCTTTCACCAGCCGCGAACTGACGTATGAATATGCTTCGGCCGGCATCATGAAGACAGTTTCGAGCGCTGGCTGCAAACGTCGATTCATCAGCGCCATCTGCAACTCGTATTCATAATCAGAGATCGCGCGAATGCCGCGCACGATTGCATTCGCCTGCCGGTCAGCTGCGTACTGCACCAGCAATCCTTCGAAACTCTCGACGCTCAAGGTGCATTCGCCGCGGTCGATCTCCTTCACCACATCTCGCAGAATCTCGCAACGCTCTTCGACTGAGAAGAACGGTGTCTTTCCGGGATTGATCAGGACTGCGATGATGATTTCGTCGAATAGCTTGCAGCCCCGTTGAATTATGTCGAGGTGACCATTCGTGACTGGATCGAACGAACCGGGGTAGATGGCGCGGCGCATCGATTAAGAGCGTAAATGGTAAACCCTAAAAACCAAACGTGAAAGGTCCCGGATAATTATTCTGCGGAATACCCACGACCGGGCCCTTCGCATTATCTCCGCCCTGTTGAGCAAGACGCAAGTAACCCTGGAAAAAAACCTATTGCTTATCAACCGGAAAAGGAGTATGAAGGCTCCACCCTCGCGTAGTTTTTCCATCCGTTTACCGAAACCGCTGTGAAGAATTTGATTATCGATATTCGAAGGTAGGTCCCAACTTCGAATACGACTGCAAGGAGAATCTACGATGACCAGGAAAAAGAAAGGCGTAACTCGCCGTCGCTTTCTCGAGCAAGTCGGTTTGGCTGGTGGCTCAGCTGCGCTTTACGAAACGATGACCGCGCTCGGCCTCATTAACCTTCCCACGGCCTGGGCGGGCCCGCCGAAACTTCCGCAGGGTTCAGGCACGGGCAGATCAGTAATCATTCTCGGCGCCGGCATTGGTGGGCTCACCGCCGCCTATGAACTAAGTCGCGCCAATTACAGCTGTCAGATTTTTGAATTAACGGAACGGGCGGGTGGCCGCAATCACACGGCCCGTCGCGGAACGGTGCTCAAAGAGGTGAACGAGAATGGCGTCGAAACTGAGCAGGTCTGCAACTTCGACGAGGGCCTGTATCTGAATCTGGGCCCGGGACGGTTGCCTTATCACCATCGACGTGTGCTGCATTACTGTCAGGACTTAGGGGTGGCTCTGGAAGTTTACGTCATGGAGACCATGGCTAATCTTTTCCAGACTGATACCGCTTTTGATCGCAAACCGCAGCTGCGGCGGCGCATCGCCAACGACACGCAAGGCTATATCGCCGAGATGTTGGCGAAGGCGGTAAACCAGGGCGCGCTCAACGCGGAACTCAACGCTGCGGACCGGGACAATCTTCTTTGTCTGCTGAAGAACTTTGGTGACCTCGGGCAGAACGATATCTGCGCTAAGTGCGGTCAGAACCGCTGTAACAAATGCAATACCAGCTGTGAGGCTTGCATCAGTTGCAGCAAAACCTGCGTGACATGCTTTCGTTATTCCGGCTCGACCCGCGATGGTTGTGAGATAACCGTGCAACAGCCGTGCGAACCCGGGCCGACGCTCAACCTAACGGAACTGCTTCGTTCGGAATTCTGGCGCTACCGCTTCTTCCAATCTTTCGAGTACGAATGGCAGCCGACCCTGTTTCAACCAGTGGGCGGGATGGACAAGATCGTGGATGGGTTCATTCGCAAAGTTGGCTCGCTCATTCAGTACAACACGAAGGTTCTGGACATTCAGATTAGCAACAACGGCGTCACCGTGGCGGTAGAGAGCCAGGGAACCCGCCGGAACGTAACGGGAGATTATTGCATCAGCAACATCCCTCTTCCGTTGCTGCAGAATAAGAAGATTCCGAATAATTTCGATCCTGTTTTCGAGTGGGCCATCAACCAGTGCAAGTATGATCCTACTTGTAAGCTTGGCTGGCAGGCCAACGAACGTTTTTGGGAGTCGGACAAATACCAGATTTATGGCGGCATCAGTTACACGGACGATCCGATTACCCAGATGTGGTATCCGTCGTACGACTATTTTACGAAGAACGGGACCTTAACCGGGGTCTACAACTACGACGACGACGCGAAGGCGTTCGGCAGAATGAATCTGCAAGATCGCATCAGGACGGCGCGCGCGGGTGCGGTCAAGCTTCACCCGGAATTCGCGGACGAGCGCCTGGTTCCTTCCGACAAGGCTATTTCGATCGCCTGGCAAAATATTCCCAGTGAGACCGGCGGCTGGGCCAACTGGGATCCAAACAGCACCAAGGCCACCGAGGCTTACTCACGATTGTTGGCGCCCGACCGCCGGTACTTTGTGGTGGGCGATCAAGTTTCGCAACTGCC
>CBFHBI010000665.1:0-2543 GCA_965653755.1 uncultured Blastocatellia bacterium | reverse complement strand
TCGCCGGCTTCCATCTTTGCCGCAAGTTCAGTCACCGTTTTTTCCGTGGCCTCGCCGGCAGGCACCATAATCCAAACGGCGCGCGGTTTATCGAGCTTCGCGACCAAATCATCGATGGTAGTCGCGCCAATCGCGCCTTCACTTGCAATTGCGTTGACGTTATCGGCGTTCAAATCCCACGCGACGCATTCGTGACCGCCGCGCATCAGCCGGCGCACCATGTTCGCGCCCATGCGGCCCAGACCAATCATTCCAAGTTGCATATTTGATTTACCTCGTGTCAGAACCGCGAGGGTTAGCGACCGGATCACGTGACTCTTCCGCATCCGGGTGGCATAACGACTCGATTCGAGAGCGAATCACATTATCCGCGCTACCGCTCGCGGTTCTGACACAACAGTTGCTGTCGTGATCCAGTGTGAATCGATCAAGCTAACGCGTTACTGCCGCAATCGCAGTTTCCAACTTGCGTAGTCCATCTTCAACATCCGCGCTCAAATGCACGCGCAGCGCGCGTCGCCCGCGTTCGTTGAGCACTTCAAAATCTCCGCGCGCCTGCGCCGCCTTGACGACGCCAAAAGTATATTTCTGATCAGGCACGGCGAGATCGTTTTGATCGTCGCAAGTGATTTGCAGAAACACGCCGCTATTCGGCCCGCCTTTGTAAGCCTGTCCCGTCGAATGCAGGAAGCGCGGACCAAAACCTAGACAAGTGGCCACGCGCTTGCGGTCTCTGACGGCTGACCGTAATCGTTGCAGTAAGCGCTCGTGCTCGTCGTCCATTTCGAGATAAGCAAGCAACGCAAAGTAGTCGTGTGGCTGCAGCCGTTCGAGGTGCGCTTTCAAATAACCGCTCAACGATTGTTCTGGTGCGGCATTTTTTATCGCCGCCTCATTCTCAGCGTTAGCGAACAGTTTGATTTCTTCTGCTTGGAAGAACGGCGACTCGGCCGGCAGCGATCCGCTTTGTTCATATTCGGAGGTCAGTTTTCGCGTCGCTACTTTGCTCGCTTCGACATCCGGCTGATCGAAGGGATTAATGCCGATGATCGCGCCCGCGACCGCCGTCGCAATTTCCCAACGAAAGAACTCCTGGCCCAGATCGTAAACATCGTCAAGTCCTATCGTAACCACAGGGTGCTCGGCGTCAACCAGCGCTTTCATTGCTGAATCTTGTGAGTCATCCGCCGTGCCATTCAAACGCAAATACACAAACAATCGATCGTCCAGATACATCCCAGGCGGCGCGAGCGATTCGCGATCGACCGGTATTAGCCCTTTGCCATTCTTGCCGGTTGATTCCGCCAGGAGTTGTTCCAACCAGGCGCCGAGATCGTAGATGCCGCGTGACGCGATGATGGTGATCTTGTCGCGGCCATGGTTGTGCGCCACTCCCAGGATCGATCCCAGAATCACTCCGGGATTATTCCTGGCTGAAGCATTGCCGCAAGCGCGGACCATCGGAATCGTCCGATCCAAAAAAGTCACGACGTCGATGCCCATCGCCGCCGCAGGCGCCAAACCAAAATCAGACAGCGCCGAATAACGGCCGCCGATTGACGGCACGCCGAGAAATATTTTCCGAAACTTCTGGCCTTCCGCTTCTTCGCGCAGCTTCGATCCGGGGTCGGTTATCGCGATGAAGCGATTTCCAACTTCTTCGCTACCGACTGCTTCCTTTGCGCGTTCGTAAAAATATCGCTTGAAGATGTTGGGCTCGAGCGTCGTGCCTGATTTGCTGGAAACGAAAAATAGCGCGTTGGCGAGATCGATCTTGCTTTCTATTCTGTTTATCTGTGCTGGATCGGTTGAGTCGAGGACGTAAAAATTTGGAAAACCATCTAGCTTGCCGAACGACTTCGTCAGCACCTCAGGACACAAACTCGATCCACCCATGCCAAGCAGCAGCACGTCTGAGAAACCTGCGTCTCTTACTTCGGCGGCAAAATTGGTAAAGCGCTTGATCGTCTTACGTTGCTCGTCGGCGATGTGCAGCCACCCCAGCCATTTGTCTTCGCCGCTGTCGGTCCAGAGCGAAGCGTCGCGGGCCCACAGGCGCGCAACCTTTCGACCCTTGTCCCAATCGTCGAGCGTAGCCGCTACGCTTTGCCGGAGTTCGGCAGGCAACGAGAGATCTTGTTGATTGATTGGCTGTTGAATTTGTCGCCTCCGTTTAAGACGCGTGCGCGGAAAGCACGGCAGACAAGGTTCGGAGGCTTTCAGTGTAAGGGGCGCGCGCGACGCCGCGATCAGTGATAATCGCGGCGATCAATTCGTGCGGCGTGACGTCGAAAGCAAAGTTGTGGACTGCGACGCCGTCCGGGGTCAATTGATGCTCGCGCACGTGCGTGACTTCTTTCGGATTGCGTTGCTCGATAGGGATATCGTCGCCGGTGGCGGTCGCCAGATCGACGGTCGATAAGGGCGCGGCCACATAAAATGGAATGTTGTGTTGCTTCGCGAGCACGGCCACCATGTAGGTTCCGATCTTGTTCGCCGCATCACCGTTGGCTGCGATGCGATCCGCGCCGACGATCACGCAG
>CBFHBI010000664.1:0-2545 GCA_965653755.1 uncultured Blastocatellia bacterium | reverse complement strand
CCGATCGAGGCGAGGATTGATCAGGTTTCCGTTGACCTTGATGTGATCGCGCAGCGGATCCGCTTTCGCGCCCAACTCCGTAATCGTTCTTCCGTTGACGCTAACCTTGCCGGCGGTGATTAACTCTTCGGCATGGCGGCGAGAGGCAATTCCCGCGGACGAGATCAGTTTCTGTAATCGCTGTTCCATGAAGCTAGAAAGCAGAATGCAGTAGGCAGTAGGCAGAATGCAGTACGCAGCTAGTCCAACGAATTCGCCTTCTGCCTTCTGCCTTCTGCCGTCTGCCTACTGACTATTCTCCCCCAGCCAGGTCCTGGAAATCTTCCATGCTGGGCAATTCTGAGAGGTCCTTCAAACCAAACTGGATGAGAAATTCTTTGGACGTTCCGTACATCATCGGCCGGCCCACTGTTTCTTTGCGGCCCTTGGCGACGATCAGGCGCTTGTCGAGCAGCGTTTTGATCGCGGAGGGTGACTGCACACCGCGAATCTCGAGACTCTCAGGCACAGTCACCGGCTGCCGGTAAGCGATCACCGCCAGCGTCTCGAGCGACGCCAGCGAAAGTTTGGCGCTCGGCTTTGACCTGAGATACGCCCGCACGTGCTCGTGAAACTCTGGTCTGGTGGCTATCTGCCAGCCGCCGGCAATCTCGCGGAGCTGCAAACCGCGTTGAGAGGATGTGTATTCAACGACTAAATCGGCGATGACTTTCTCAACCGCCTCGCGATCGACTTCAATCACGTCCGCAATCGTCTTTGCCGTCAGCGGTTCATCGGCAACGAAGATGAGTGCTTCCGTTATCGACTTCAGCTCCGCATCGCCGATCTCGCGTTGGCCCTCGATTTCAAGCTCCGCAGAGTCCAAGGCTTCGCCTTGATTTTCATCTGCCGTCGCAGCTTTGGCTTTGTTACTCATTCAATAATCCTGACGTCCAATCGTTTAGAACAGCAGGCACGCGAAAAAAGCTGACCTCACGCCGGCTCTACTGCCTTCGCAGTGATCTCGCCGAACGTTTCGCGTTGTCGGAGAGAGATTTCACTCAACCGCACCAGCTCGAGCACCGACAGAAAAGCAACCACTAGTTCTCGCCGTGATTTGGCCTGTTCGAAAAATCTTAGCAAATTTAATTCGCCCGCCGACCTGACCATGTTTCGCAAGCGTTCGATCATCTCGGCCATCGTCACTTCCTCGCGCTCGATTTCCATCAAGACTTCTTCTTTGTGACGCGCGAGTATTTCCTGAAACACACGCAAGAGATCGAAGAGTCCGACCGCCACCTCGGGGTTGTTCTTATCCGTTTCGATCTCAGCGCGGGTAAAGACGGCCTGCTCAACCGTGGCGCGCGACCAAAGCATCTGCGCGGCCGCTTTGAACTTTTCGTGCTCCAGGAGACGATTGACCAGTTCAGTTCGCGGGTCCTCGATCTCTTCCGCGGCGGCGAGTGGATCGCGCGGCAGCAACATGCGGGATTTCAACTCGATCAACTGCGCCGCCATCACCAGGAAATCACCAGCGACTGTCAGGTCAAGCTCCTTCATGAGTTGCAGATACCTGAGATACGCGTCCGTGATCCGGCCGACGGGAATGTCGTAGATGTTCACCTGCTCCTGACGAATCAGGTACAAAAGCAGATCGAGCGGCCCCTCAAATTCGCCGAGCCTGACCTTCAGTTGGTCGGTGTCGTCGTCCGGCGCGATCGAAGGAGCCGCACCGGCCACGCTAATCGTCGGCGCCGTGTCCGTCGCATTGGCGGGGATATTGTCTTCGACTGTCCGCGTAACGTCGTCCATCAGTGCAAACTGCGCGCGCCAATCAACCCCATATTCAACTTGGCGCGATTCAGCGTCATGCTCGCGATAGCCTCGGCGCGTTCGGCGCCCTGTTCGAGGATCTGATTCAGTTTATCATCATCGATGCCGCGCACCCGCTCCTGAATCGGTTTCAGAAACTCGATGCACACATCCGCCAGCTCTTGTTTGAGAGCGGCATAGCCTCGGCCACGAAAATGATCCTCGATCTCGTTTTCCGTTTTGTTGGTCAGCAGGTGATAAATCGTCAGCAGGTTATTGATTGCCGGCCGCGTCTCGTCGAACTTGATCTCCGTGCCGGAATCGGTGACCGCGCGCTTGAACTTGCGTCGCACGGCATCGTCGTCGTCCAACAACATGACGCAACCGGCTTCGCTCTCCTCGTCGGACTTGGACATCTTCCTGGTCGGATCGGCCAGCGACATGATCCGGGCGCCGACCTTCGGAATGAATGGATCCGGAACCACGAACGTCTGTCCATAATCACGATTGAAGCGGATCGCAATGTCGCGCGTCAGTTCCAGATGCTGTTTCTGGTCCTCGCCCACCGGCACCAGATCGGTCTGGTAAAGCAGAATGTCCGAGGCCATCAACACCGGATAATCAAATACACCGACGCCGACGTTTTCGTCCTGCTTGCGCGCCTTATCTTTGTATTGCGTCTTGCGTTCGAGTTCACCCTTGCGCGCGATGCAATTAAGCAACCAGGTCAATTCGGTGTGCGCCGCGACATCCG
>CBFHBI010000663.1:0-2547 GCA_965653755.1 uncultured Blastocatellia bacterium | reverse complement strand
GCGTCGTCCAGATGTTGATTGAATGACTGAGCGGATGTGATTGCCGCTTATCTATGAGGATGACTATGAAACTACAGACATACGTAAATTTCGCGGGCCGATGCGCTGAGGCGTTTCGCTTTTATGAAAAACATCTCGGCGGCAAGATTGGCATGATGATGACTCACGGGCAGTCGCCTGATCAGAGTCGGACCAAACCGGAATGGAAAGATATGATTCTGCACGCGCGCATCTCAATTGGCGACACAGAACTGATGGGGGCCGACATTCCGACTGCGCAGCCGATGCGCAGCGCCTACCTGACGCTGAGCGTCGAGAGCGATGCCGAAGCTGAGCGAATCTTTTCCGCGCTGGCGGATGGTGGCGAGGTGTTCATGCCGATGGAGGAGACGTTCTTCGCCAGCCGTTTCGGCCAACTGCGCGATCAGTTCGGCATCAACTGGATGATTCTGCATGAACGACCGCGTCCGGATGCTTAGCGCTTTGGATCAATTTCTTAAACTCCTCCTGCCACTCCTTTGAAGAACCGATCAACCTTAGGATTGGTTCTGTTCTTGAGGGAGTTCCTGAAATGATTCTTCTATCAGTTGATCATCGTAGACAATTAGTCTTGGAGTGAATTCGAGCGACCGACCTTCAGTTGCGAATCGGACAATGGCGCCGGGCGATGGCGATAAAAGTGTCCGCTCCGGCATTGTTCAGACGTCGTAAGTGTGTTGAACGCATCCGATGAAGAAGTTTCGGCCACGTATTGTCGATTCAAACAGTCGCCGTTCGACTAACTGATGAAAGCAAGCTGGCAGGGTTAAGGAGGATTTATGCTGAGAGTCATTATTAACCAAACGGGCAATGTCGCAGTTCTAACTCTTCAAGGTCGCATTGTGCGCGGCGAGACCGATTCACTGCGAACCGCAGTTTTCTCGCATCCCAGTGCGAGTGTCATGGTAATCGACTTGGCGCGCGTGAATACCATTGATGCGGGCGGTTTGGGCATAATGCTCGAACTGCGTGAATTCGCTGAATCGAGAGGAATCGAGTTCAGGTTGAGGAATGTCACGAAGCTGGTACGCCGAATTCTAGAAATCACAAGACTTGATTCCGTCTTCAAGGTTACTTATGAAAATAAGAGCCGCGTCATACCTGCGGTCGCCATGTTTGGTTCGCGCATGCAAACAACTGGTTGTGCTCGGTCGTAATCTGTTCTGAGAGGAACGTCGAACACGAGATTATCTGTATTTAAGACTAAAATTTCCTGGAGGTGTTATGGAAACTGATTTTGCAAATATCGCCGGCATGTACAAAACGAATACCGGCATCGTCAGCAAGGCCATCGCAGAAGTCGCGCCGGAACGTTGGTTTGACAAGCCAAGCGACGATTCAAATCACTTGATGTGGATACTGGGCCATTTGATCTGGGCCCGCGGGAGTGTTCTGAAGACTTTCAAAGAGCCGTTCGAGATTCCTTCCCCTTCGCTGTTTGCCCGCGGCGCAAAGCGGTCAGCACCCGACGAATATCCCACCGTTGCTGAGATGAAGAAGGCGTGGGATGAAGTCTCGCAAAGATTGTCCGCTGTCCTGGCAGAACCTTCAGAAGGGATTCTTTCACAGCCGGCGCCGGAAGGTGGCGCGCCCTCGTTTGACGGCAAACTGAGTGGCATTGTTGCGTTTCTCGCTTTTCACGAAAGCTACCACGTTGGCCAGGTTAGCTATCTCAGGAAGTGGCTCGGTTACGGCCAAACTGTCGGATAAAGAGAATTCGCATTCGCATCGTGAAGAAATTGTCCGCCAATGTATTACTCAAACGTCTTAGAGTTGTAGTACCAGCGAAATTCGGAACGGAGGAATTGAAATGAGCGAATATGTTTTTCTTTATCGCGGTGGCGAGACCAACCGATCGCCTGAGCAGTATCAGCAGTCCTTGCAGAAGTGGATGGCCTGGTTCAAAGAGATGGCCGACAAGGGTCATGTGAAGAACATGGGACATCCTCTCGAGCGGGAAGGCAAAGTCGTAAGAGGCTCAGCCAAGTCCATTATTGACGGCCCGTTTGCCGAGGCGAAGGACGTCATTGGCGGCTTTTCACTGATCGAAGCGAAGGATCTCGACGAAGCGATCGAGCTTTCCAAGGGATGCCCGATCCTGGAAGTGGAAGGAGCGGTAGAAGTACGTCCAGTGCGGCAAATCAACATGTAAGCGAACCGAGTGAACATCTGTTCCGGCATGAAGCCGGACGGATGATCGCAACGTTGACTCGCATCTTTGGCGTGCAGAATCTGGCGCTGGCAGAAGACGTCGTGCAGGACGCCTTCTGCCGGGCGCTGGAGGTTTGGAAGTTTCGCGGCGTGCCCGAGAATCCTTCGGCGTGGTTGATGGCTACCGCCAAGAACCGGGCGCTCGATGTACTGCGGCGCGAACGCACCGCCCGCACCTTCGCGCCGGAACTGACCCGACTGCTCGAAAGCGAATGGACATTGGCTCCTACCATCGAAGCACAGTTCCAGGAGAGCGCCATCAAAGACGACATGCTGCGAATGATGTTCTCATGCTGT
>CBFHBI010000662.1:0-2556 GCA_965653755.1 uncultured Blastocatellia bacterium | reverse complement strand
GAACTGACAACACGTTCATCCCGCGCAACTATGGCAATGGTCCAGGTTCCGTTTCAGTGAACCTGAGAGTCAGCCGGACCTTTAGCTGGGGTGGCGAGGCTCGCAGTGCGGCGAATCGTCAACAGCAGGGAAATCAAAATCGTGGGCAATCATCTGGCGGCGGCGACATCGGAGCCGCGAAACGAGGTGCTAATAGCACCATGATCGGTGGTGGCATGGGCGGAGGTCCTCGCGGCGGCGGCGATGCCGGTCACGGCGGCGGCGGTCCGCAAATGATGATGATGGGTGGTCCGGGTGGCGGCAGCGCGACCGGGAAATACAACCTGACCGTTTCGATTAACGCCACCAATATCTTGAATCACGCTAATTTCTCCGCGCCCGTTGGCAATCTTACCTCGCCAAGTTTTGGCCAATCGCTTTCGACTGGCGGTGGGTTTGGTGGCTTTGGCGGGTTCGGTGGCGGCGGCCCGGGTGGCGGCGCCAGTGGCCCGCAGCGCAAGATTTACCTGAACCTCAGATTTACATTCTGAACTTTCACAAATTCAGAGCGTATAGCCTTCCGTAACCGTAGATCGGAATCGCAGCTCAGGTCCACAGCCTGGGTTGCGAATTTCCGTATCAGTCGCGTTAACAATTGAGTTTGTCTCGTCGTCATAACTAGATAGGACCAGACTGAGGTGAGCCGTCTTGCTAGCCTCTAGTCCTAGCCTCCAACCTCCGTACGAAGGGAGAGTTTGCATGAAGAAACACGCTCTGGGTCTTGCGCTTTTATTGTCCGTCCTGGCGTCGTCTGCATCTGCCCAAAAGACCGATCCGCCAAAATCAGAAGGCGACGCTAAAGCAGAAACGAAAACGATTCCCGCGCCGCCGGCCATCAACGACAAGAGCACGCCGATGGATTTGGCGAAAGCTGCCTTGGCAGCCATGGGCGGCGATAATTTCAAGAAAATGAAAAGCAGCTTCGTCGTCGGCACCGTGAACCTTTATGCGCCGAACCAGACGCAATCGATTCCGGGCACGTTCGCCATCGCCACTGCCGGCGACAAAGTGCGCGTGGATATCAACGCGCAACCGGCATTCATCTTCAAGGACATTTATGACGGTGTGCGTTCGTCCTCCAACATCCCGGGAATTGAACTGCCGGCTCCGAGCAAATTCGGTTTACCGGCGCTGGCGAAGTTCGACCACCCCGGCTACACCGTCTCGGCCCTGCCAGACAAGAAGAAATTGCGCGGTTTTCGCATCGTCGATGCCGAAGGAAACACGACTGACTATTACATCGATCTGGCCACTGCTCGCATCGCGGAGTATATTATTCCGTATCAGGGCTACACCTTCGGCTCGACTATCAGCAAGTTTGCCGAGATTGACGGTGTGCTGATTCCGATGAACTTCACGCAAAGATTCGAACTGCCGGTGGGCGCCTACTTCGCGGAATACAAGGCGAAGAGCGCAAAGCTGAATGGTCCGATCGGCGACGACGTGTTTGTGATTCAGTAGCGCACGGACAGTCAGCTCAGGAACAACAAATCCCAATTCGGAGACCGATCCGCCTTCGAAGTGTCGCGATCCCCTCTATCTGATCTTCGCGGTGAAGCTGACACTTCCGGAATTGTTTGGTGAAGTTTGACTGAGATTTCCAGTGAAGACCCAACGGATGTTCGTGACGTTGCGATCGTAACCGGCTGCGGCCCCGCCGCCACCACTGGCAGGCGTATAGGTCCACGACGTGCCGCCGTCATTTGAATAGGTCACCGCCACGGTCAATCCAGTCGTGGCGAGATCGTGTGACTCTGATCCAACTTTGAAGTCTGTGTTGTTAGGAATCGGATCGCTTATCACCAAACTTTGCGCGGCGCAACACTGCGAGTTCGTAAACGTGATCGTATAAGTGAGATCGGTTCCCGGTGATTGGGTTCCCGAAGGGTTAACGCTGTCGGCGAGGGTCACATTGGGCGCGGCGCGCGTTAGCACGACGTCATTTCCGGTTCCGCCGACATAACTGATCGTAAAACTCTGCCCGCTGAGCGTCACTGTTGCTCCCTCGGGCAAACCTGCGAACGTGCCAGTGATAGCGTCCGACCCATCGTTGCTAATAATCGTGAAGGTTGTGCCGACACTCGGCGAGAATCCGACCGACCCGCCCAACGTCGCGTTTGAAAGATTCACCGTTCCGGTGACGCTAAGTTGATCGTAACCGCTGCCCGCGGTCGTGCCGTTGAGTTCCACTGAAAAAGTTGGCGAGCCGGTACTCAAGTTCAAGTTGCCAACGTTCAGAATGCCCGGACCCGATCCCGGCGAGACTGTTCCGCCAGATGAACTGGAGGTAACCGCGCCCGCGGTGCCGGCGCCGCCGAGCGTTCCGCCATTCAAACTCACGGCGCTCGAACTTTGCGATCCGTTTATCAACAATGTTCCGGCGCTAATCGTCGTCGTGCCGGAGTAAGTGCTATTGCCGCTTAGCGTCAACGTGCCGGCGCTGGTTTTCGTGAGCCCGCATGCGCCTGCGGCAATGCCACCATAAGTCAACGTCGTGCCTGATGCGCCATCGAGTGT
>CBFHBI010000661.1:0-2557 GCA_965653755.1 uncultured Blastocatellia bacterium | reverse complement strand
AAATCAACCGCGAGACGTTTCCTCTCCCTCTGGGAGAGGTTAAGTGAGGGCCTGGGCTGACATCGCTAGACCCTCACCCTTACCCTCTCCCAGAGGAGAGGGAATATTGATGGGAACAATCGAACAACGTCGCCACCCGAGAATCAATGTTGACTTCTTCGCCGACTGGGGTTGGGGTCCGGAATGCGAGTTCTATGATCGCGTCACAAGTCTCAGCATCAGCGGCTGCTTCCTTGCCACCAAACGAGAATTGACTTCGGGTCAGGAAATTTATCTGAAGTGGTCGTCTGAATACACCGGCACAATCAGCCTCCGCGGCGCCGTGCGCTACCAACTGCGCGTGATGGAAGGAGCGCCGCCGACGGGCGCCGGCATTGAGTTCGTCAATGTATCTGAGGAGTCCCTTAAGAGGCTACGGGGCATGATTGAGTGAGCGTGAGCGCCGTCAGGATGACGGCGAGCCGCAGGCACGGATGCCTGCGCTCCATTACTGCACCGTCAGATTCTTCACAAATCCCCAATCGCCACTCGCGTCCACGTGAACATTCCCCACGTTCTTCTTGGCAATGATCATGTTGGCTTGATACCAGAGCGGCAACACAGGCACATCGCGACTGACGATCTCCTGGGCTTTTGCATAAAGCGGCATCGCCTTTTCATGATCGTAGTCGTTCACTGCTTCATCCAGAATTTTGTCGAGTTCGGCATTGCTGTAGCGACTGCGATTGCGCGCGGCGCGCGTCTCAGTAGGAATCTCCGAGGTTGCAAACAGGTCGCGATAGAAAATTGGATCCTGGTTGCCGCCGACCCATTGTCCATAAGTCATCTGAAATTGCCCGCGCCGCAGAAATTCAAACAGAACGTTGAGTTCGGAAGTTTCAATCGAAACGGGAATGCCGACGTTCTTTAGATAATTTTGAATCACGCCGGCGTATTGGCGTGCCGATGCGCTGCTGCCCGAGATGCGAAAGACGATCGGCTGCGCGAAACGCATCTGTGGTCCATCGCCGTCCGGATCGCGAAAGCCCGCCTCGTCGAGCAGACGCTTAGCGGTGGCCGGATCAAACTGATATGTCTGGCCCGTGGTGTAAGCCCACGATTCTTCCGGCAAGATCGAGTGCGCGATCTTGCCCTGGCCTTGCAGGAGATCGCGAATCATGGATTCGCGATCGATGGCGCACGCAATGGCTTGCCGTACCTTCACGTTATCGAGTGGCGCCGCAGCCGTATTGAAGGTCAAAAGATTCAAGTTCGAGCCCTTGAACTTAAGCACTTGAAGATTCGGATCCCCGGCGAGGCCTTGAATCGCATCCGGCGAAAGGCTCGTCGGTAGAGGGGCGATGTCCACGCGCCCGGCGCGCAGTTCCGCCTGCATCGCATTTGAATCGCTGATAACACGCGCCCGCAGGTTCGCAATTTTCGGCGGACCGTCCCAGTAATTCGGGTTCGCTTCCATATCGACCACCTGCTGCGCACTGTCGTAACTCTTGAATTTGAATGGACCAGTGCCGAGCGGACGCGTCTTTTCTGATTCGTAGCTGTCTTTGGGAATGATCGCAATGGCCACCAGGTTCGACAGCAGGCCGGTCCAGGGCTTGGTCAGCGTAATCACCAGCGTGCGTGCGTCGGGCGCTTCGACACTTTTGACGTACGCAGTCTTGTTCGCGCCGGAGCCTTCGAAGAAACTCGCCGACTTGGCAAAGCTGTTCGCCAGAACCGTGTCGAGCGTGTACTTGGCATCGGCTGAAGTGAACGGCCGCCCGTCGTGGAAAGTGACGCCGTCGCGAAGCGTGAAGGTGAAGGTGAGTCCGTCGTCGGATCGTTGAATATTCGAAGCGAGTTCCGGAACGTAATCAAACTTCTCGTCCTTCTTCACCAGTGAATTGAAGATCAGCACACGCACGCGTTCGCTGGCCGCATCGACGGAAGGCGATCCGATTGGGTCAATCGTCTTGACGTTATCGGAGAGCGCGATGACGAAGGCATTGCTGCGATTTCGCCGGCATGACGAGCCGGTGCAAAGAATTGCGGCAATACAAATCGCGAACGCGAACAGCCGTAAGTGTCGCCGTCGTTGCTGAACGTTATTGCACATGCGATTCTCCCGGATAGACGTAGTCGAGCCGCTTATTTAATTCACGAATTTCGTTGGCGAGCTGTTCGTATCTTTCCATATTCAGCGGCAATGGCGGTTGGGCCAGTGCCTTGGTGGCGGCGATTCGTTTTAGCGAAGCCTGCATTCGCTTCTCGGTGATTTCTTTATTGCGCGCCGCCTCGAGCAACGCGCGATAGCCGCGACGAATAGTTTCAGGCGTTGCGCAAATCAGCAACATATCTTCGCCGGCCTGGAAAGCCTTGATGCTCGCTTCTTCAATTTCGTATTGCTTGGCGATGGCGCCCATTTCCAGATCGTCAGTCACCACGAGGTGCCGGTAGCCGAGTTCTTGTCGGAGCAGGTGTGACACAATCGTGGGGCTGATCGATGCCGGCTCAACTAATCCACCCGTCGTTCCGGTCTTAATATCGATATTCGGAAAGCCGCCATGACTCACCATCA
>CBFHBI010000660.1:0-2568 GCA_965653755.1 uncultured Blastocatellia bacterium | reverse complement strand
CATGATCGAAGTGCTCAATAAAGGACTGGGTCTGAAACTTAACGTCAGTCCGGATTCGCACTTCATGGGCGCTTTGGGCGCCGCGCTATTTGCGATGGATCATATTCGGGCCAGTCGCGTTCCTTTGCACGAAGCTGCCTGAGTTCAAGTGTAAGCTTCAGCTTCCGCTCGGTATTTGTGAACAACCTAAAGGTTGAACTCTTAACTTTATGACTTACACAATCGGCATCGACGTCGGCTCAACGTACACCAAAGCTTTGGTCCTCGCGGATGACTTTAGCATCGCGGGCAAAGCGATGGCGGCGACCGGGTTTAAGCTGGCCGAAGTTGCCGACCGGCTCTTTAGCGAAGCGGTGGCCGACGCAGCTTTGCAGCGCGCAAATGTCGATTATGTGGTCGCCACCGGATTCGGCCGCCACATGGTCCCGTTCAGTCATGTCACTGTTACCGATTTGACCGCGAGCGCCCGTGGCGCATCGCTCTTATTTCCGGGAACGCGAACAGTGCTCGACGTTGGCGGGCAGACCATGAAAGCCAGCCGTCTCGACGACGTCGCTAAAGTGAACGCGTTTCGTCTGAACGACAAGTGCGCTGCGGGCACCGGCGCGTTCATCGAAAAGACCGCGCGCTACATGGGCTATTCGACTGAAGAGATTGGGCCACTCGTCGCTACTTCCAAGAACGCGGTGCCGATTTCCGGTGTGTGTGCGGTGTTTGCGGAATCGGAAGTGATCAATCAATTATCCCTCGGCGCGCCGCCGGCGGACATCATGCACGGCGCGATCTCTTCGCTCGTCGATCGCTCGGTGCAATTGATGAAACGCGTGCAGATGGAAAAGGAATACACTCTCATCGGCGGTATCCTGCGATTCCAAACTATGGCGCGGGTCGTAAGGGACAAGCTTAACGCAGATGTGAATGTTCCCGACGGCGAGATGGTCCAGTATGCGACGGCACTCGGCGCAGCGATACTCGGTCACCAACGCCTGCGGAAACTCCAGTCGTCCGCCGCTCAGTTGAACTAGCAACAGCGCCTCCTTCCGGATAAGATCAGTTTCTGAAACTTCCCGGCGGTCCCAGGCGTAAAATCAGTTCGCATCTGGTGCAATCTGCAACTAATCGCGCGTAAATCCGAAAAACTGAACTTGCTGTTTCTGAGGAGGAATCCCTTGTCCAAGAGAATCACTCAACTTCCCTTCTTCGCATCGATTTTAATCGGTGCGCTGCTTTTGTTTTGTAATGTGAGCGCGTCGGCTCAGACAAAGCTCTTGCGTTTTCCCGACATTCACGGCGACCGTGTCGCTTTCACTTATGGCGGCGACATCTGGACCGCGCCGGTGAATGGTGGTACTGCGATTCGGCTGACTGCGCATCCCGGCATCGAAGTGTTTGCCAAATTTTCGCCGGACGGAAAATGGATCGCTTTCACCGGACAGTATGACGGCGACGAACAGGTTTATGTGATTCCTTCGACCGGCGGTGTCCCGCGGCAGTTGACCTTTTATCCGGCGAAAGGCCCTTTGACGCCGCGCTGGGGTTGGGACAATCAGGTTTACGGCTGGAGCAAAGACGGCACGCACATCTTCTTCAAATCTTTGCGCGATTCGTGGACGCTGCCGATCGCCAAACTCTACAGCGTTTCAGTTGACGGCGGGCCGGCCGAAGCTTTGCCGATGCCCGAGGCAGGTTCCGGCGATTATTCGCCCGACAGTTCACAGATGGTTTATTCGCCACAGTCTCGCGACTTCCGTCCCGAGAAAAGATACAGCGGCGGTGAGGCGAATGTACTTTACACGTTCGATTTGAAAACTTACGCGACGAAGCGCATCACGGAAGGACCGCGCGCCACGCGCGATCCGATGTGGATTGGCGATACCATCTATTTCAACTCTGATCGCGACGGACACTTCAATCTGTATGCGTACAACGTCGGCAACGGTAAGACCACGCAGATCACTCACAGCAAGCAATGGGACCTCCGTTGGCCCAGCACGGATCATCAAGGCCGCATCGTCTATGAAATGGATGGCGAGCTGCAGATTCTCGATACCAAGAGCGGAAAGGCAACGCCAATTTCGATCACCGTTCCGGACGATGGCTTGGCACGACGGCCAAGTCGTGTTTCGGCCGCGAATAACATCGAGTCTTACGATCTAAGTCCCAAAGGCGAGCGCGCGTTGTTCGCGGCGCGCGGCGACATCTTTAAGGCGCCGATCGAAAAGGGGCCGAAGCGCAACCGCACGCACTCATCGGGTGCGCACGACAAATGGCCCGCATGGTCGCCCGACGGCTCGCAGATCGCTTTCATCTCAGACATGAGCGGCGAGGAAGAACTTTATGTAATTCCGCAGGACGGATCGAAACCGCCGACGCAGTTGACGACCGGAGGCCAGGCAATGCGTTATCAACCGGATTGGTCCGCCGACGGCAAGCGCATCGCGTTCTCGGATAAAGACGGCCGCGTCTTCGTCGTCACGGTGGCCGACAAGAAGATGATTGAGATCTCCAAAACGCCGCGCAATCAAATTCGCGACTAAACATGGTCGCCTAGGGGCAGTTATGTATCGT
>CBFHBI010000659.1:0-2569 GCA_965653755.1 uncultured Blastocatellia bacterium | reverse complement strand
TGGAAGCCGATGTTGCGCGCGGCAAAAGCATCGTCAGCAAATCGCCGCATCCGGCGTATGAGATCGCGAAGATGGTCGCGTTTGGGGTTTACTGCCCAGACGATGTCGCTCATCGAATCGACCGTATCGCGCGAAGTCGTCGCGATAGTGTTCAGCCATTCCTTCAAGCGTGAATCGCCATCGTGTAGCTGCCCGCGCAATACTTCGCTTAACATCGCAATCAAAGAAAGGTTCGCGCCGATGTCGTCGTGCAGATCGGTCGCGATGCGGGTCCGCACGCGTTCAAGTTCAATCAGGCGGGCAAGCCTTTGGCGGTAAAGGGCGTACATGACTAAACCAATGGTCAGCGCCGCTAAGGCTACGAACCACCAACGCTGCCAAAGCGGCGGCAGTATTCGAAATTGAAATGACGCCGGCTGTGGTGTCACCGTTCCATCCTGATTGATTACCCGCACGAAGAAGCGATAAGAGCCAGGCGCCAGCCGCGCATAATTGATCGCGCGCGATTCAGTGGGCGCGCTCCAGTCGTTATCTACGCCATCGAGTTTGTATTGATAACGCAGCTCGTTCTCGCCCTGAAAACTGAGGGCCACAAAATCGATCGAGAGATTATTACGCGACGCGGCCAATTCCATCAGGGGAATCGTGATGGCCCCCGTCTCAGGCAGTGTCATGTCCTCGCCGGCAATTTGGATTCGGCTTAGATAAATTGGAGCGGCCGTAACCTTCGTGCGTTCGACCGACGGATTGAATTTCGAAAGACCCAGCGTTGTCCCCAGCCAAATGTTTCCCGCATCGTCTTTGAAGCAGGAATTGATAATGTCGCTGGCGAGTCCGTCATCAGTATTGAAGTGGCGGATGCGTCCGCTGTTCAGATCAAATTGATCGAGGCCCTTGCCGGTGCCGAAGTACATGCGGCCGGAATTGTCTTCCGCGATGGCCCATACCGCATCGCTCGCCAATCCATTCGCGGTCGAATAGTTAGCGAATTCGGGAACTGCGGCGCCCGGGTTTTTGCTGACTGATACGCCTCTGTACCGCAACCCAATCCAAAGCCATCCACGACTATCGACAAAGAAGGCGCGTGGCCTAGTCTCGGGCAAGCCTGCCGTGACGGACATCATGACGAGTTCATTGTTGATTAATCTCGCCAACCATTCGTGACCTGCCAACCAAAGCGTGCCGGAGCGATCGCTGATGATGTGTTGCGGGCCTCTGAAAAGATTAGACGTGCTTGGCGGAATCATTTGTTTGAAAACAGCGCGGCCTGTTTGCGACGGATCGGAATAATAAAGACCGATGTTCTCCGGGCTGAACCAGAGTCTTCCCGCCGGATCGATGTACAAGCCACCCATTGGTATCTCGCTGAGGCCATATTGCGCTGTAAACTTTTCCCCTCGACGCAACTGAAATTCAGGACCCTGAAAACGATAAAGGCCCCTGTCGCTTCCAATCCACCAATCACCACGACGATCCTGGACAATTCTTTCGTTGAAATTGTTGAGCGGCGCCTTCTGGGAGTCAGCGACAGGAACAACTCTACCTTCAATGATCTCGACTACGCCGCCGTTGGCAATGCTGGCGTAAATGCGGCCCGCGCGATCTTCGAATACTTTGCGGACATCTTGATTAGGCAATCCCTCAGTCCTGGTATAGCTGACGATCATCTCGCTCGCCAGCTTGCAAACGCCGCCGCCGACAGTGCCAATCCATAAATTGCCGTCGCGATCCTCGAGCAGGGCAGAAATGTTGTTATCGCTGAGACCTTGCGCGATCGAATAGAACGTCTGTTTACCGTCGCGATACTTGATGAGGCCGCTCGCGGTGCCGATCCATAAAGTGCCTTTCGAATCGTTCAGCAACGCTCTGATTCCTTGATCGGATTTGAATACAAGTGGCAACTGGCGGAAGGCGCCGCGCGCACTTTCAGTTGGCGAAACAAATTCAAAGACCGCAGCGTCGTTGGCGACGAATAGCCGTCCCGTAGAATCTTCAGCGATACTGGTGATCCAGTGATTGCCAACCTGATCGTCGCTTCCATATTTGATTAATTGGCCTTGGACTATCTCGAACAACTGATGGTCAATGCCGAACCAGAGCCGTTTCAGATGATCACAGAAGGCCGACATGCTGATCTCTCCTTCATAAGGCACGACCCGCTCGTATTTATGCGGTGCGTTGCCGTCCAGGGAAGCACGAAACAATCCACCATCCGTCGCGCACCAGAGAGTGTTCTGTGAATCGAAGACCAAGGCGTTGACCCGATTGGCCCGCTCAGAATCGGTGACGCGGAAATTGACAAACTTCTGTGTGGCGTCGCCACGCGCGTGGTTGACGTCGTCATTCAGCCGCGCCACCCCACCGCCGTTCGTTGCCACCCATAATCGACCACTGCGGTCCTCAGCGATGTCGTTGATAATTGGATTGCCGAGGCCGTCACGCTCCGTGTAATTAGTGAAGCGGTATCCGTCGAAGCGACTCAATCCCTCCCAGGTCGCCACCCACAGATAGCCTTTAGCGTCCTGGTACATGGCCGCTACGCGGCTGTGGGCCAGCCCGTCCGAAACAT
>CBFHBI010000658.1:0-2580 GCA_965653755.1 uncultured Blastocatellia bacterium | reverse complement strand
CCTTTGACGACTTCGATGTCTGTCACGTGGCCGTTACGACATAGCACAGCATTGAGGATAACGCTCCCGTGAACGTCG
Organism: uncultured Blastocatellia bacterium; assembly: GCA_965653755.1. Taxonomy (GTDB): domain Bacteria; phylum Acidobacteriota; class Blastocatellia; order Pyrinomonadales; family Pyrinomonadaceae; genus UBA11740. The sequence goes on along the minus strand of CBFHBI010000658.1, from coordinate 2,502 downwards.
TGCGCGAGGGCTTCCTTTGGAATTGCAACCTCCTTGAAATCGATCATCCGCGCGCGTCGCGTGACCTCTTTACTGGTGTAGATTTTCCCCGGACACTTGTCAGTCATCGGCGAGATAATTTGCGACACGCTCACAGTGGCGATGAACAGAACGGAACTCGCCGCAAATAATAGTTTGGCCATGGGTCTTATCTCCCCCATTGCAGCTTGTTCCGCAACACTTCGAAATAATTTCGATTTGGCGGCTGCACCAGATTGAACGCGGTGTCGCTCTTGCGAATCAACGCGCGATCGCCGGCTTGCAAAGGAAACCCAACTTGCCCGTCGAGTGTCAATGCGACTTCTTCGTTTTTGGTAATCAGCCGCACTTCAATCACTGAATCATCAGGCACGACGATCGGCCGGTTCGACAGAGTGAACGGACAGATCGGCGTGATGACCATCGCGTTCATCGAAGGGAAGATGATTGGGCCGACAGCAGAGAGATTGTAGGCCGTCGAGCCCGTCGGCGTCGCCACGATCAAGCCATCGGCGCGAAACATATTTACAAATTTATCGTTGAGATACGCTTCGATTTCGATGATGCGAGCCAACGCGGATTTGTTGACCACCACATCGTTGAGCACGCGATTGCGCGTTACCAACTCTTCGCCGCGCCAAAGCTCGACGCTCAACATCAAACGTCGCTGAACTTTGTATTTACCGGCGAGGATGGCTTCGAGCGCCGGAAAAATTTCCTCGATCGGAAATTCAGCGAGATAACCGAGGCCGCCGTAATTTACGCCGATGACCGGCACTTGCTTGTCGCCGAGCATTCGCGCCGTCGCGATCATCGTGCCGTCGCCGCCCAGCACGAGCATCAAGTCAACGCGTCCGGCTAGCTCAGCTTCGTCGGCAACTTCGATCGTACATCCTGTTTGATGTTCGATGCGCTCGCGCTCGATTTCCGGCAAACCGACAAACGCGATGCTGCGATCGCTCAACCACTTCACCAGCTTGCATAGGGTTTCGAGCGCGTCGGGCTGATGCGGTTTGACGACGACACCAATGCGTTTGATCGACGATGACGGCATGTTGCGAGCTTTGAAGGGAACGGGCGGATGATAGCGGTCGGCTGATCAGAGTGTCAACGAAACTCGCTACCAAAGACCCCGACAAAAAGTATGTTGACGCGGCCACAGAAACGGCGCACACTACGCTCATCATTCAGGCTTTGCAGAAGGATTGAGGACGAATCTTCACAACTGAGTTTTCTTCCAGTCATTGGTATTCGCCATGGGTTCCCACGCGGGCGTAATGAAGGCGATCAGAAAAGACTACAACCACCCGGTGGGATGCGCTCGTGAGTGCGACGAGCCAAGCCGTAACTGACATCGACCGAGTTGCCGGTCGTTGACAACGCGCTTTTTACCCCGCGTTCATGCTTTTGCTTGTCGGTTCGTCCCTTTGGGTAATTTTGGCCCGCACGATTCACATCGATCGCTGCAAGCAAACTTGATTTCGGGAGGACAAATCTTATGGCTCGACGTGATTTGCTCGCACAACTTCTGTCCGTCAGGGCAGCCGCCCTATTAATTGGACTGATAATACTCGCGGGCGGAAATACATCGAATCACGTGGGCGCTAAGATCGACTCTGAACCTTTTTGCTTGACGGACCAACTGTTAAGCCAAAGGCTTCGACAAGATCCCTCACTAAAGAAAAGATTGGCAGATCAGGAAATATCGATCAAAAACTATGCTGCGAACCATTCAAGTCGACTCCGCCAACCACAGAGCCCACAGAGTACTTCAGCCAATCTGATCATCCCGGTAGTCGTTTACGTTGTACACAACAATGGCCCGGAAAATATTTCTGACGCTCAGGTCCAGAGTCAGATTGCCGCGTTGTATGCGGCTTTCAGCGGGTCCGGTGTCCAATTCTGTCTCGCCACGCAGCAAAATGGAGTGCCGCTAGGCTCCACTGCGCCCGGCATTATCAGAATTCAAAGCCCGCTCACCGATCACAATACCCAAACCGACGAGCTTTCATTGAAGACGCTTGCGCCGTCTCTGCCGGGCGACAGATACCTTCGCATCTGGGTGGTAAATGATATCGATCACAGTATCACGAATGGCGGGATTGCTGGCTACGCGCGTTTCCCTGGCACGGTCCCCTTGGCTCTTGAAGGCATCGTAATGCGACACGATGTATTTGGGAACGCGCTCGATCCAAACTGCAATTGCCAGAACCTCCTGCTGCACAACTACGATCAGGGAAAGATTCTGGCGCACGAAGTGGGACACTATCTCTACCTCTACCATATCTTCCAGGGAGGATGCACGGGATTTGGCAGCTCGACTTGCGCGAACGGAGGCGACATGGTTTGTGACACGCCACAAATTGCCTCCGCAGACAACGGTTGCCCTGCACTCGGAAGCGTGCCGAGTTGTGCAGTCGGCACACCTGCACTCACCAACAACGAGATGGATTATACCAATGACGTTTGCCGAAATGCGTTTAC
>CBFHBI010000657.1:0-2582 GCA_965653755.1 uncultured Blastocatellia bacterium | reverse complement strand
AGGATGAATTTCTATCCATGCCCTTCGGGCAAATCCGCTTATCGTCGCCGGCAAATTTTCAAGAACAATTGGTAAATCCTCGAATCAAACAGTTCTCACGCACAAAACTCTTCCCCTGACGACTCGCATCATGTAAGCTAACGAGCTACGGACCCACCAGGAACCCGCGCCCCAATACATTCAGTCTGAGGAGCACTGCGATGAAACGCTGCCCAGAGTGCGAGTTTCTTTACGAAAATGAATCGACCAAGTGCGAGATGGACGGCACCCCGCTAAGGTTTACGGCGACACTGCCGGCGCTTCCTGGTTTTGCTAAAACGGTGTGCGACAAATGGACGATTGCATTGGTGAGCACCGTCTTTCTTGCTACCGTGCTAGTTATTTTGTATCGCGCGACACCGCAGGCTTACACCTCATCAATCCCTGTAAAAATCGATTCGTCCAAGCATCAGTCGCCGGTCTTGGATCAGAAATCGCAATCGACGCAGCCCGACCTATTCGCACCGCAGTCAGCAGCGGATGAGTCTGAGCCTGCGCCCGACGATCACGATCCCGTCGAAGGATCATCGACAACGAGGAAAACCACAAAGCCAAAACCTGCTTCGTCACCCACAGAGGCTGAGCCGACGCCGGCGATTCACATCCCCGATTCGTCTAACGATCAAACAACTGGCGCGTCGAGCACGTCGCTTGATTCAACCGCAACTAAGACGGATTCATCCGCGACCGAGACACCTGCGTCGCTTGTGACCGCGACATCGGTTCACCCCAAACCTCCCGACACCACTTCCAGCAAAACTCCGGCCCAAAACCAGAAGCAAAATTCAGGAGTCAAATCGATTTTCAAGAAGGCCCGCAAGCTCTTGAAAAAAACCTTTGGGGAAAATTGATTTGGCTTGTCTGCCGCAGCTCGCCGCCTTGCCCAGCCATCTGCGGCCGAGCGCTTGTTTGGGCTATTACTCTGTTGCGCTTTTTCCTATCTGATAAGTTGGCCTTGGTTGGCGGGTCGCGTTATTATCTGCCTTCGAATTATGGCTAACTCGGATCGCTTTACTGTGATTTGTCCTTGCTGCGAGGCGACGCTCAACATCGACGCGGAGACGGGCGCGCTGCTGTCGCATGAAGAGAAGACGAAACCGCTGGGGTCGTTTGAAGATCTGGCCAAGGATCGCGACAAGCAGAAGCAGACGCGCGACCAGATGTTTGCGCAGGAGATGACTTCGTTCAAAGATCGCAGCCGCTTGCTGGAAGAAAAGTTTCAGGAAGCGAAGAAGAAGGCCGAGAAAGATACGAAGATTTATCGCAATCCGCTGGATCTGGATTGAGCAGTGATTGAGCCTTTCATTCACACCGCGCTTCGGCGCGGTGATATTAGGACAATTGAAGACAGAACCGTTTCAACGGTTTCAGCGAAAGCCTTGAAACGGCTAATCGAATGCTACGAACGGGCCAACACCTCGCTGAACCGAGGTGTGAATACAGACCTTTCTAAGAGGCAATCTAAAATGAAGCTACGAAGTCGAATTATTTTTCTAGCGTTCGCCGTGCTCGCGACGGGCGTCGCATCCGCGCAAGTAAAAATGCCGCGCATGAATTATCGCGAGCGTACGCTGCCTAATGGGCTGCGCGTGCTCAGCGTGATCGATAAGTCGAGTCCGACGGTGACCATCAATGTCTGGTACCACGTCGGCTCAAAGGACGATCCTGAACATCGCAGCGGCTTTGCGCACCTGTTCGAGCACATCATGTTCAAATCAACCAAGAACATGAAAGCTGAGATGATGGATCGCTTGACGGAAGACGTCGGCGGCAACAACAACGCGACCACACAGGACGACGCGACCATCTACTACGAAACGATTCCGGCGAATTATCTCGAGACGCTCCTTTGGGCCGAGGCTGAACGGCTGGCGTCCTTGACGGTTGATGATGACAACTTCAAGTCCGAGCGCGCGGTGGTCGAGGAAGAGTTTCGGCAGAGCATTCTGGCGCCGCCGAATGGCCGGTTCTTTTATGCCGTCGAAAAGGACTCCTGGAACGCGCATCCGTACAAGCGGCCCGGCATCGGCAGCATCGAAGACCTCGACGCCGCGACGATCGGCGATGTGATCAAATTTCACAATACTTATTACCGGCCGGACAATGCCACGCTGATCGTGGTCGGCGATTTCGATCAGAAGCAGCTTGATACTTGGGTTGACAAATATTTCGGCCCAATTCCAAAACCGAATCTGGCTTTGCCGCGGGTCAACGTGAGCGAGCCGGCGCGCAACGGCGAAAAACGTTTCATGGAATATGCGCCGAACGTGCCTTTGAAAGGGGTGGCATTTACTTATCTCACGCCTTCGACCAAGAGTGATGACGCGGCCGCGTTGCGAATGGCGGCGACAATTCTCTCGTCGGGGCGTTCGTCGAGGCTTTATCAGTCGCTCGTGTATCAGCAGCAACTTGCGGTTAACGCGAGCGCCGGCGCTGACCTGCGCGAGGATGCGGGCATGTTCAACTTCACGGCTTTTGCGGCACACGGAAAGAAGGCGGAAGACGTGGAAGCGGCGTTGCGCGCGGAGATCAAGACATTCCAG
>CBFHBI010000656.1:0-2582 GCA_965653755.1 uncultured Blastocatellia bacterium | reverse complement strand
GTATATTGATATAACCCCCCCGCCCCCCCTGGTGTAACTGACACGCGACTCGACAACCGCGACCTTTTCCCGAAAACACTCTGCTAATGACGACGTCAACCGAAGTTGCGCCTGACTCGAACGATGATTCTCAACTGATTCGCGGTGTCGGCCTTTGGGGTGCGACGACGCTGAACATGATCGACATGATTGGCGTCGGGCCATTCATCACGATTCCTTTGATCATCGCTGCGATGGGCGGACCGCAAGCGATGCTTGGTTGGATCTTGGGCGCCGTGCTGGTCATTTGCGATGGTCTGGTATGGGCGGAGCTAGGCGCGGCGCTGCCGGGATCGGGTGGTTCTTACCGTTATCTCTCCGAGATTTACGGCGCGCGCAAGTTGGGCCATCTGATGTCGTTTCTATTCATTTGGCAACTGACCTTCAGCGCGCCGTTGTCGATTGCCTCAGGCAGCATCGGCCTCGCGCAATACGCGACTTACATCTTTCCTTCTCTCGGCAGCGGTACGAAGGTGACGCTCCCTGTTTTGGGCGCAGTAGAGATCAACGCCTTTCCAGTTGCGCTGGTCGCAATCGCAGCGCTCGGCATCGCAGTTGTTCTGCTTTACCGGCGCATCACGCTGATCGAAAGGCTCTCAAAATTCCTATGGATTGGAGTGATGCTCGCGATCGTTTGGGTGATCTTCTCCGGCGTCACCCATTTCGATCCAAAGCTCGCCTTTGATTTTCCCTCGGGCGCATTCAGGTTGCGGCCGGAATTCTTCATGGGACTTGGCGCCGCGTTGCTGGTCGCCGTCTACGATTATTGGGGTTATTACAACGTCTGTTTTTTTGGCGGCGAAGTAAAGGATCCGGGACGAAACATTCCACGCGCGGTGCTGCTATCGATCCTGTTCGTATCGATCATTTACCTGGTGATGAACATCTCCATTCTTGGCGTCATCCCGTGGCGCGAATTCGCCGGAACGGTTGACACACCAGCGCAGCGCTACGTTATCGCTTCGTTCATGGAACGCTTGTATGGAACCAAAGCCGGTGTCGTCGCTACGGTGCTGATCATGTGGACGGCGTTTGCATCGGTCTTCTCGCTGTTGCTCGGTTATTCGCGCGTGCCGTTTGCGGCTGCGCGTGACGGAAATTACTTTCGCATCTTCGCCAAAGTGCATCCCCGCCATCGCTTCCCTTATGTTTCGTTGTTGGTGATGGCCGGCATCGCCACGGTGTTTTGCTTCTTCAGATTGGCGGACGTGATTGCGGCGATGGTCGTGATTCGCATTCTAGTGCAATTTCTCGCACAAATCGTCGGGGTAATTGTTTTGCGATTTCGCCGACCCGACCTGCCAAGACCATTCCGCATGTGGCTATATCCGTTGCCGGCGCTTCTGGCCTTAATTGGTTTCATCTACGTGCTGTTTGAGCGGAAGGGTTTTTTCAAAGAGATTCGATACGCCGCCGTGCTGGTGGTCGTTGGTCTTATTGTCTATTTCGTTCGCGCGCGCATGCGCGGCGAGTGGCCGTTCGGCGCGAAGTCAGTACCGCCTGCGGTAGCGGGCGGTTGATCTCTCGACTATGTGCCAGCAGAAGGATCAACGATCCGCTACCGCAGATGGACCTCCCGGCGCGACTACACGCTTCTATCGTATCTCCAGATCTGCCACGACCGGCACATGATCTGACGCCAGCGTCTCGGGGATCCAAGCTCGCCTTGCTTTAATTTGATCTGTCTGCCGCGTGAGAATGTAATCGATCCGCTTCGCCGGCTTGTCCGCCGGATAACTGAAGCCCTCACCTGACGCGTGACTTTCCATCCAGGCGTCGTGGAATTGATTACTGATCAGCTTATACGCCCCGCCGGTGGGCACATCATTGAAATCGCCGACTAAGATCAGCGGGCCCTTCACGTCTTTCAATCCGGATAACAACTGCTCTGCTTCATAGATGCGCCCATCTTCGTATTGATAATCAAGATGTGTGGTGACGAAATTTATCACGCGACCGGCGATGTTAACCTCGGCGCGAATGAAACCCCGGCGTTCGGCTTCGCGTGTGTTCTTGTACAAGCGATGATCGGTAGCACGAATTGCATATCGCGACAGGATCGCCACGCCATACTGACCGCCTTGATATTTCAAGTTGAAAGCGAAGGCGTAATCCATTCGCGTTAATCTCGCAAGTTCGGCAATCTCGTCAATGCGTTGCGTGCGTTCGACGCCGCGATCGACTTCCTGCAAACCCACAAGGTCCGGATGCTGCTGATTGATGACGCCCGCGATGCGTTCGAGATCGAGTTTCTTATCCATGCCGACCCCGACATGAATGTTGTAGGTCATCACGCGGATCGTCCTGGCGACGCCACTCGGCGCCGAAACGAGAATTATCGTAAGAATGGCGAGGCGGAGTAGGTGGTCTCGAGTTTGATAACAATCCATGTTTAGAGGCGGGCGTTGCCCGCCGCTGAGCAATTCAATTCGCGAGCCATCATAAGTCTAAGAGGCGGGCAACGCCCGCCTCTAAACGAAAGCAAATACTGACTCTATTCGGCACTTTCGGGATTAACGGTCTCAGCAGCCTGAAACCCGATC
>CBFHBI010000655.1:0-2585 GCA_965653755.1 uncultured Blastocatellia bacterium | reverse complement strand
CCGCCGGACGATTGACCTTTACACGCACGTTGAAGCTGATGCGACGGCGCGCGGTGTCTGCACCGCCACCGGCAGCGCCGGTCGGTCGACCGCCCGCTGCTCCGCACGCAGCAGCGCCGGGAGGGTTTGCCACGTAGTAGATGCCTTCGCGCTCACGGAAGAAAAGCGTGCGACCGTCGCGCGAGATATTGAGATCGCCAAGGCCGCCGCCGAAACCTCCGCCGCCACCTGGACCACCTTCGCCTTCACCTTGCGGCGGCGCACCGGAGGTGATGCGCGTCAAACGACGCCCGTCATCCTGAATCGAATAGATAACCGGAGTCGCGCCCGCGTTGTTCGGTTCAAAACTAACGAACACGATCGTGCGACTGTCAGGCGCGATGACGTACTTGCCAACTGCGAACGGCATGCGAGTGATTTGCCGCGTGCGATGCTTCATGCCCGCCCAATCCATTTTCGTTTCATGCGGTGGCCGTGGACCGGGTCGTCGCGCTGGACCGGCGCCTTCGGCGTCTGCGCCAGGTTGGGCGTTGTCGACTTCGGGCCGATCTTCGGCGTCGTCGGGATCGTGATCCAATTTCTCGAGACCGACGGAATAAAGTTGGACCGAGCCATTTGCAAAACCACCACCACCGCCGCCGCCAACCGAATCATTTCTCACAAAGAAAAGTTTGCGGCCGTCAGGCGAAAAGCGCGGCGCGCGCTCGTCGTAAGAATCAAACGTGACTTTGTGCGCCGTCTTGTCCTGACCAGACGAAGCGAGCACGTAAATGTCGGTCGTACGGCTCTCATCAGCCTTTGAATACGCCAGCCACTTGCCGTCGGGCGACCACTCAGGCGTCGAGATGTTGCCGTAATGCGAAGCATCAAGCTCAGTGATCTGCTTGTTGCCGACGTTCACCTTGCGCAACTTGTCATCCGAAGCGACAAAGGCAATCTCTTTCGAATCAGGCGACCAGCGATAACTATTTTTCAAAGCATCGATGTCGGTGAGCTTCTGTGCTGTGCCCGATCCATCGACCGCCGTTATGTAAAGCTCTTCGCGGCCGCTCATGTCAGAAACAAAAGCGACCCACTTGCCGTCGGGCGAGTACGTCACATTTACATCGCGCGCCGGGCTGTCGGTCAGTTGTTTGATGTCGCCTTCTTCAACCGGCAAGGTGAAAAGTTCCCCATGCGTCGAGATGACGATGCGCCGCGCGTTCGGCGCGAGATCGTAATCGTCGGCTACGGATGCGAACGAGAGAGTTTCGTTATCGTTCTCTTCGCCTTCGGCTTCGATGTCGAGTTTGATTGGCGTGGCTTTCTTGGTCGCCGTATCTAATTTCCAAATGCCGAAGTCGTGCTCGAAGACGATTACGCGGCCGTCGGCGCTAATCGAGGGAAAGCGCACGTCACCCGTTTTGAATGCGGTGACCTTTTCGGCTTTGCCGCCGCTTTCAGCTTCGCGCCAGATGTTCGTGAGACCGCCGCCGTCGCGATCGCTGACGAAATAAATTCCGTCCTTGCCCCACATGGGCCATGAATCGAGGCCGTCGAAGTCCGTCAGTAAGCGCCGCGATAATACTTGCGCCAGTAAACCTGTCCTTTCGGGTTGTACGCGATGCGTTTGCCGTCGGGCGAGAAGCTCGCCGCGTTGCCCATGTCTGGGCCGGCGTGCCAGGGCATGCCGCCGTTCACGCTGACGACGTACAGCAGCGGCATAAAATCTTCGCCGCGCTGGCTGCTGAACAGAACACCAGAGCCATCTGGCGTCCAACCCAGCACAACGTCATCCGCCGAGTGATGCGTCAACTGTTTCGCCATGCCGCCGGTCGACGGCATGATGTAAACATCAAGATTGCCGTTCCGATCGCTCGAGAAGGCAATCCATTTTCCATCGGGCGAGAAACGCGGATAAGCATCGCGCGCTTTGTTCACCGTCAGGCGCTGAATGTTCTGGCCATTTTCATCAGCGACCCAGATGTCGCCGAGATAGGTGAACGCAATGCGTCCATTCGAGTAACTGGGATAACGCACCAGCTTCGCTTCGCGTGCGAATACAAGCGGCGTGAACGCAAAAACAATAAGAGCTATGGCAAGCAGATAGAATTTCTTCATGACTTTCTCCTGTGTTGCAAATGGGTTAACGCGGTTCAGAGTTCAAGCTTTAGCTTGCGTTACTGCACCAGCCAGCCTGAAGGCTGAACTCTAAACTTGTTTGCGATGTTGAATGAATACGAACTGATAAGATCTTTATAACGCCCCTACCTCGAAGGCGGTTAGGCCCAATTAGTATGACGGGCCCGAGCGCTTTCGGTTTGGGCCGTCAATCTTCTGTTTGAAACCGTCACCAACGGCGTCCGGATCCCTTGCTCCGTCAGCAGCAAAATGTTTATAGACCCGGCAATTTACCATTAATTAAGCGCTCCTTTAGGAGCGCAAGCTCTTCGGCTCGACAGTCAGAATCTCGCGTTGCGCCGGGGGATCGCCAGCCCTCCAAGGCAACTTGAGCGCTCGAGTCAGGAACTCGACGAACGGCGCGGCCGCGCGCGTAGCTTTGGGTATGCGGTCCAGAAAAGCCGCGGCGCATACTTCGCGCTCGG
>CBFHBI010000654.1:0-2585 GCA_965653755.1 uncultured Blastocatellia bacterium | reverse complement strand
ACACACCTGGTGTTGTTCGCGTTTCAACAAGTGCCTTGCTACCCGCGCGCGCTGACCTGGAAAAGCAAGTTGGCGATAGCAATCAGATAGCTTTGGAGGCTTTCGCACGATATCTACGCACTCGCGAGAAGGTCGTGGCTGCGTCAATGTTGCAGGAAACTAGCAATCCAGACGCATTTACAAAGTTCAAAGCACGCTTGGGGAAAGAGCTCATAAGGCTTGGCGACTTCTTGTCTGCAGATCTCGAACTCAATAATCAGCAAAGATTCCAACTCGCTATTCAAACGATCATCTCATATTTCCAAGCTGCAGGATTTGTAGAGCCCGGATCTCAGTGAATAACCTTCTTATCGCCAGAACCTGACGCATCCGTCTTTTTCAACGACCAGTATTTCGCGTTAAGCTGCGCTCGTGCCAGAGCTTCCGGACATCACCATTTACATCGATGCATTGCATCCGCGCGTATTCGGGCACACCCTCAAGCGGGTTCAACTCAACTCGCCATTTCTGTTGAGAACCGCGACGCCACCGATTAATTCAATCGAGGGTCAGCAAGTCGTGAAGCTGCGGCGGTTGGGTAAACGAATCTGCTTCGGCTTTCAGGGAGAATTGTGGTTGGTGCTTCACTTGATGATCGCCGGACGACTCCATTGGAAAGATTCTGTAGGAGCAGGGCTTGTCCCTGCCCCGACAAGATTCTCGAAGAACCGTCTCGCATCATTTCAATTTGACAATGGGCTGCTGACATTGACTGAAGCCGGAACGCAACGGCGTGCGTCGCTGCACTTGGTGCAAGGCGAAGAGAGCCTGAGCAAATTGGATCGTGGCGGCATCGAGCTGTTTCAGAAGTCCGACCGTCAGGGAGGGCGCATTAATAAAGGTCTCGGCAAATTCATCCGATTTGATTCGTTTGCTAAGGTGGTTCGTTCGGAGAATCACACGCTCAAGCGCGCGCTCACAGATCCGCGCCTCTTCAGCGGCGTCGGCAATGCGTATTCAGATGAGATTCTCTGGAACGCGCAGCTTTCGCCCGTGAAGCTGACGCAAAAAATGAACGATGAAGAAATAGAGCGGCTTTATAACGCGACGCGCGATACGCTCGTCGATTGGGTTGAGCGTTTGCGCGTTGAAGCAAACGGCAGGTTTCCCGAGAAGGTAACGGCGTTTCGCCCCGGCATGGCCACGCACGGAAGATACAAAGAGCAATGTCCGCGTTGCGACGCGAAAATTCAGCGCATCCGCTACGCAACCAATGAGACGAATTATTGCCCGAATTGTCAGACTGGTGGCAAGCTGCTGGCCGATCGCGCGCTCTCGCGTTTGCTGAGGGAAGATTGGCCGAAGAGCGCGGATGAGTTAGCGTGAGTTGAGGTAGGGGCATGGTTGTCCCTGCCCGCGCTTTGCGGCGAGCTTCGAACGAGTGCGGGTAGGGACAAGCCCTGCTTCCACATGAAACAATCCGGGCGTCGCGCGCGTATCGACAGCGAACCAGCGATCAATCAAATCACCAAGGAGCGAATCGAATGTCAACCACCAGAAGAAAGTTTCTTAAACTCTCAGCGCTTGCCGGCGGCAGCGTGGGCGTCGGATTAATCCCTGGCCTGAACGCACTCGCTGATTCGAAGAATATGTTCAGCAGGGCGCCGAAGCCCCTTAACATTCTGATTCTCGGCGGCACAGGATTCACTGGTCCATTCCAGGTTAAATACGCTCTTAATCGCGGTCATAAAGTCACAGTCTTTAATCGCGGCAAGACGCATCCGGGCGAGTTAGATCCAAGAGCAGAGCAGCTAATCGGCGATCGCAATGGCCAACTGGAGGCACTCATCGGCCGCAAGTGGGACGTCTGCATCGACATCCCGACCACGCTTCCGGTTTGGGTGCGCGATGCTGCGCAGATTCTCAAGGGCAACGTAGATCGTTACGTCTTCATTTCGACGATTTCAGTTTTCTCGGACGTGAGTAAACCAAACATGGACGAGAGTGGACCGCTGGCCGAATACAAAGGCGCGGATGCAATGAAAGAGACGCAGCAAACTTTGTTGGCGTCGAATTACGCTTTGTATGGCCCGCTGAAAGTTCTCTCTGAAAAGGAAGCGGAGAAATGGTTTCCCGGCAAAGCGCTCATCGTTCGCCCGGGATTGATCGTTGGCCCAGGCGACGAATCGGATCGCTTCACCTATTGGCCCGTGCGCATCGAGAAAGGTGGCGAAGTGCTCGCGCCGGGCACGCCGAACGATCCGGTCCAATTCATCGACGCGCGCGACCTGGCTGAGTGGGTCATTCGCATGGCCGAGCAAGGCACCGTAGGCACCTTCAACGCGACTGGTCCAAATTACAAACTCACAATGGGCAAGATGTTCGCGGAGATCAAAGCCGCCGAGAAATCCAACGCAACCTTCACCTGGGCCGACGCTGATTTTCTCAAAGCGCAGAAGGTGCGGGCCTGGTCCGACATGCCGACGTGGGTGCCGCCGAAAGGAGACGAGATCGGCTTCTCACAAATCAACTGTCAAAAAGCGATCGCCAAAGGTCTCACGTTTCGATCGATCAGCGATACTACCAAAGCAACCCTGGAATGGTTT
>CBFHBI010000653.1:0-2598 GCA_965653755.1 uncultured Blastocatellia bacterium | reverse complement strand
TTTAAATTGCATTTACACGTGAGCGTTGCTTTAGATCTTTCGCGCGCCCGTGGCCGCCCAAGTGGACGAAGCCCGAAGCGTTGCAAACTCAGAGTGTACTAACTGAGTTCTATGGCACAGGAAGGTAACCCTCCCGAAGCGGGAACACCGACAGACGCACCTGCTGACCAGCGCCCGCAGGACGCGCGCGCCGACACGCCGACTTCACTTTCCGCCGACGCCGAAAAAGACGCCCAAGTCGAAGCCGCGAAAGCCAAGGGAGCCGCAGCCAAAGAAGCAGCCGCGCAAAAGGCCGGCGCGGCCGCACCTGCCGCTCCCAAACCACCAGTCAAAAAGAAAGATGAGGGTCCGAAGCCCGTCGATGCGTCGAATCATCCGCTGGTGAAGAAGTTGAAAGAGAAGCTGGGCGACGGCGTGCTCGAGGCTGCGGAGTTTCTCGGTCAATTGTCGATCGCAATTGCCCGCGAACGCATCGTAGAAGCTTGCGCTGCATTACGAGATGACGATGAAACGCCATTCAATTATTTGTCAGACCTGACCTGCGTTCATTATCCCGACAACCAGAGCGCTCCTTTCCAGGTTGTCTATAATTTGTATTCGATTTCGAAAAATGAACGCGTCCGTTTGAATGTCGATACGAACGGCGAAGGCGTCGAGAGCGTGACCGGCGTGTGGGCGTCTGCCGATTGGATGGAGCGCGAAGTTTACGATCTTTTTGGTGTTGTGTTTCACCATCATCCTGATTTGCGGCGCATTTTGTTGCCGCCGGATTGGGACGGTCATCCGCTGAGAAAAGATTATCCGCTCGAGTTTATCGAGAACCGTTGGACCGAAAATCACTTGCCGGAATTCAGCGACGTGCAACGCGAGCAAGTCGAACAACGCCGCAACTACGGTTTGGAAATGCTTTCAGTTCCGCAGGAGCGAGAAGTGCGGAAGCTATTTCGCAGCGGCAAAGAGGTAATGCCGAAGGACAAGTGAGCAGTGAGCAGTCAGTACCACCTGCGGTAGCGGGTGGTTGATCTTCGTTAACGGGATGTCACCGAAAGAGATCGCCACACATTACGGAGCCAAACTCTTCGACACGCCGGATGCCGCGACGGCCGCGGGCTTCGTGCTGACCGAACGGCATGCCCCGCGAAACGTCTGGAATAAAGCCAGCGCCACGCAGTCGTTGATGTTGGGCCTGCGCGATCGAAAAGAAAAGGGTCAAATTAAGGAAATCGGGTTAGTCAATGAGCCTTACGCGGTGACCGGTTGTTACTTGCCGAATGATGAGTAAATCGTAAATGGTAAATCGTAAATAGCCAGAGCCGTTGATCTATTCACGATTTACGATTCACGATTCACTAAAAGATGCACCAAGTCGAAATCGCCACTACTCGAGAAGCCCTGCTGGACGCGCCAGAGATGACGCTGAACATGGGGCCGCAGCACCCATCGACACACGGTGTGTTGCGCGTAGTGCTGAAACTCGACGGCGAAACGGTGATCGATCTCGACTGCGATGTCGGCTATCTCCATCGCGGCATGGAGAAGATTGCCGAGAACCGCATGTACACGATGATCGCGCCGTACTGGGACCGGCTCGATTACATCGCTGCGGTGTCGAACGGTCTGGTTTGGGTTGAAACGGTCGAGCAGATGATGGGGCTCGACGTGCCGCGGCGCGCGCACTACATCAGAACGATTCTGACGGAGCTGAATCGTATTGCCTCGCATTTGCTTTGGCTGGGCACGCACGCGATGGACATTGGCGCGGTGACGATTCTGCTGTGGGCGTTTCGCGAGCGCGAAGAAATTCTCAAAATATTTGAGCGACAGTTTGGCGCGCGGCTGACTTGTCACGCGTGGCGCGTCGGCGGCATGCCGAATGACGCGTACGACGGATTTGTCGCGGACTGCAAGAGATTCGTGGAGAATTTCCCGAAGCGGCTCGATGAATACGAGACAGTTCTTTCTGAGAATCGCATCTGGCTAAGCCGCACGGTTGGCATTGGCGTGATTTCTGCGGCAGATGCGGTACAGATTGGTTTGTCGGGCCCGTCGCTGCGCGGTTCCGGCGTGGGTTGGGACATTCGCAAAGCTCGGCCCTACGCCGCATACGCCGTGATGGATTTCGAAGTGCCGCTCGGCGAAAACGGCGATACTTACGATCGATACCTCGTCCGCATGGAAGAGATGCGGCAATCGCGACGAATCATAAAGCAGGCAATTGAGAATCTTCCCGATGGACCAGTGAACGCGAAAGTGCCGAAGCTGATCAAGCCGCCGGCCGGCGATTACTCTCATTCAATCGAAGGGCCAAAAGGCGAGATTGGTTGCTATCTGGTTTCGGACGGAACGCATCAACCGTGGCGCGTGCGCGTGCGGCCGCCGTCCTTTATTAATCTACAAGCGCTCAGGAAGATGAGCATCGGTCATCTGGTTGCCGATGTCGTGGCGATTATTGGAACCTTGGATATTGTTTTGGGCGAGATCGACAGATGATGTTTGCATTCGCAGCCCCGACAATCATCGACAACCTGTTGCTGAAATTCTTCAGCGAGCAGTCGGTGAATTTTGTCGTCTGGCCCTTTATTCAACTCGGGCTGGTGG
>CBFHBI010000652.1:0-2601 GCA_965653755.1 uncultured Blastocatellia bacterium | reverse complement strand
CATCGGCGTCATCGAGCAGAGCCTCGTTGCTGGATTACGCCCGGCGCTGTGGAACAAATCGTCACGGCGCGTGAACGGCAAGTTGAAGATCCGCTCTGCTACCACGCGCGAGCGATTCATAGAATCCGTAAATCGCGCGAAAGAGTACATCGCTGCAGGGGATATCTTTCAGGTCGTGCTCTCGTTACGTCTGGACTTCACACCCGGGGTCGAGCCGTTTGATATCTATCGCGCACTCCGCACTGTAAATCCCTCGCCCTACATGTATTTCTTGCGGATGGGCGATGAAACGATAATCGGGGCATCGCCCGAGATGCTGGTGCGCTGCTCGAATCGAACATTGGAATATCGTCCTATTGCCGGCACGCGCAAACGGGGCGAAACTGAAGCTGACGATCTCAAGCTCGGCGAACAGATGCGCCAAGATGAGAAAGAAGTCGCCGAGCACGTGATGCTGGTCGATCTGGGCCGGAACGATTTGGGTCGCGTCTCCGAATATGGCTCGGTGCGCGTCGAACAGTTGATGTCCATCGAACGCTATTCGCAGGTGCAGCATCTGGTCTCGAGCGTGCACTCGACGTTGCGTGAAGATCTCGATCGGTTTGACGCGCTGGCGGCTTGCTTTCCGGCGGGCACGGTGACGGGCGCGCCTAAGATTCGGGCGATGCAGATCGTCGATGAACTCGAACCCTCGCCGCGCGGAGTCTATGCCGGCGCGGTACTCTACATCGATTACGCGGACAACCTCGATTCGTGCATTGCGATTCGCACGATCGAATTGCGCGACGGTGTGGCGCTGGTCGAGGCGGGCGCCGGAATCGTTGCCGATTCGGTTCCCTCGGAAGAGTACCAGGAGTGCGTGAACAAGGCGCGCGCGATGTTTCGCGCAATTGAGTTGGCGGAGAGCGGGTTGTGATTATTAATGACGAAAGAAGCGCGTTGACGGAGCGCGGGCATCCTTGCCCGCCAAGCGCGCGTAGCGCGCTCAGAAGATTGGTTCGCGCTTCGCGCTCATGCGGGCAAGGACGCCCGCGCTCCGCCGGCAAGCGCGCTCTATTTGTGGCTGCATTTATTGTCTCGCTGACTTCGTCGTTGTTGGCCCAGAATCCCGCGCCGAATACTGAGACGCCGAAGAAGGCGAACACCCGGCCCTCAGCAGCGGCGCAACCGAAACCGGATCCATTCGACGGCGCTTCCGTGGAGAAGATGACCGGCCAGTGCGTGACGCTGGAGACCGAACAGGGCGCGATTGTCATCGAGATGTTGCCGGCGAAGGCTCCGGAAAGCGCGCGCAACTTTTTGAACCTCGCAGCTACCGGCTCGCTCGACACGACGACCTTTTCGCGGGTGGTTTCAGGTTTCGTTATTCAAGGTGGAAATCTTTCGACCAGCGAAAAGTGGAACCAGCAGCTCGCGGATCGCATGGGCAAGCGTCTGCCGGATGAGCCGAGCGATCTGAAACACGTGCGCGGCATCGTTTCGATGGCCCGCAGCGATCAACCGAACAGCGCGACCACACATTTCTTCATCCTCGTCGGCGACGGACCGAATCTCGACGGCAAGTTCTCTGCCTTTGGCCGCGTTCGCAGCGGCATGGAAGTCGCCGACGCCATAAACCGCGCCCCCGGGGAAAACGAAAAGCCTAACGTGCCGGTGCGCATCACGCATGCTGAGGTGTCCGCATGCGCCAAATAAGAATCGCGGCAGTGGCATCGTTGATTCTGGCAGCCGGTCTCTGTTTTATTTCAGCCTGCGCCGACAAGGAAGAATTTGAACCGACACCCGAAGCCGCCAAGCGATTTCTGAAACTGCGCGGTTATGAATTCGACGAAGCATCGTTCTTTCGCGCCGCGACCGCGGGCGATGCGATGGCCGTCAACGCTTTCGTCGTCGCGGGGATGAACGTCAACGCGCACGACGATAACGGCGACACCGCTTTGACTTCGGCGGCAGATCGCGGCGACTTGCTGATGGTGAACGCGCTGCTCAAAAACGGCGCCGACGTTAACGCAAAAGGAAGAAATGGCTGGAGCGCGTTGCTGCTCGCACTGTTCAGCGATCGCAATGAAGTGGCCGATCGACTGCTCTCACAACCGAATCTGGATTTGAAAGCCGAGAACCCGGACGGCATGACCGCGTTGATGCTCGCCGTGTGGCATCAACGTCCGGAGAAAGTACGTGTGCTGATTCAGAAAGGCGCTGAGCTGAATCATCAGGATCATGATGGCGACGCGGCGGTTCACGGCGCGGCGTGGTTTGAGAACATTCAGATTCTCGGCATGTTGCTCGACGCCGGCGCGAACCCGAACGTGCGGAACAAACTCGGTGGCACGGCTTTGATGTGGGCGGCGTCATATGGACAGGACAAGGCAGTGCAATTGCTGCTCGACAAAGGCGCTGATCCAAAGGTCAAAGACAACGACGGCCTCAACGCCGCCGCATGGGCGGCGAAGAACGGGCGCGGGAATATCGTTATGATTTTGCGGGAAGCGGACCGTGGCAAAGAGCAATGGGCAAAGGGCAATGAGTAGCTGGCAAGGTACTCGTGGCTCCTTGCCCTTTGCCCTTAGCTCTTAGCTCTATGCTCTTAGTCATAGACAA
>CBFHBI010000651.1:0-2601 GCA_965653755.1 uncultured Blastocatellia bacterium | reverse complement strand
CGGGCAAAGTGCTAAAACAGGGCGACACGGTTGCGATCCAGGCTGATTTGATTCGCGTGTCGGACGGTTCGGAAATCTGGGGCGACAAGTACACGCGCAAACTCGCGGACGTCTTCGCGGTGCAAAGCGATCTCGCCAAAGAAATTTCCGATCGGCTGCGAATTCAAATAAGCGGAGTCGACCGAGAGAGGCTCACGAAACACGCCACCGAAAGCACGCAAGCTTATGAGCTTTATCTGAAAGGCCGTTACCACTACTTCAAGGGATCGGAATCCGACATGAAGCAGGCTTCTGATTACTATCAGCAAGCGATTGATAAAGATCCGAACTTCGCGCGCGCTTACGTGGGGCTGGCTGATTCGTATGGCACGGCTTCAACCTATCTGTTGCCGCCGAACCAGGCCTATGCAAAGTTGAAAGACGCCGTGCTCCGAGCGTTGCAGATTGATGACGGACTCGGCGAGGCGCATGCGACCTGGGGAACTTACAAACTTTATTACGAGCGGGATTGGCAAGGCGCCGAAGCGGAGTTTAAGCGAGCCATTGCGCTCAATCCCAACTCGCCTGACGCGGCGATCTGGTACAGCTTTTATCTCGAAGCTACGCTGCGATTTGATGATGCAATCGCTCAGGCCCAGCGCGCGAAACAGGTAGACCCGCTATCAATCGTAGCGAACCTCGGCTTGGCCGAAGCTTATTACGAATCGCGTCAGTATGATCTTGCAATCGACGCCTTTCGCAAGTGTCAGGAGTTGGATCCACAGAATGTATTCGCTCACGAGCAGCTTGCCGTGGCATATCAAATGAAAGGCATGCAGAAGGAAGCCATCGCCGAGTTTGAAAAAGCTGTGCAGATAGACAACTCGCCGTGGGTGCTCTCGTTCCTCGGCTGGGGCTACGGCGCCGCCGGACGCGCTGACGACGCGCGCAAAGTCCTTAATCAATTGGAACAGATGGCCAAGCAGCGCTATGTTTCGCCGTATAACAACGCGCTCGTCTACGCCGGGCTCGGCGATAAGGACCGTACATTTGAATGGCTAAATAAAGCCGACGAGGAACGAAACGATTATCTTGTTTATATGAAGTGCGAGCCGATGTTCGACAGCGTGCGTTCCGATCCGCGTTTCAATGAATTGATCCGACGCATCGGGCTCACACCGTAAGCTGGCTGAGAAATGAAAATCATAAAAAGAACAATTCTCCTGTGCCTAAGCATCTTGCTGTTCAGTGTCGTCGGGCTTTGCCAAAGCAACACTGACTTATTGGACAAGTATGTTGAATCATCGCGCGTGCAATGGCAGGTCCCCGGGATTTCGATCGTCGTCGTGCAGAATGGAAAAGTTGTCTTCGCCAAGGGTTACGGCGTGCGCGAACTGGGCAAGAACGAACCGGTAACCACCGAGACGCTCTTTGGCGCGATGTCGACTACGAAGGCGATGACCGTCGCGGCGTTGGGGATGCTCGTGGATGAAGGCAAACTGAATTGGGACGACAAGGTGATAAAGCACCTGCCGGCATTTCGCGTGGGCGACCCTTACGTCACGAATGAACTACGCGTGCGCGATCTTTTGACGCACAACGCGGGGTTGGGCAACGCGGATTTTCTGTGGGTGTGGACGCCGGAAATGCCGGCCGCAGAAATCCTCAATCGGATGCAGTTTGCCAATCCCGCGTATTCGCTGCGGAGCAGCTTCATCTATCAAAACATTATGTATATGGTCGCGGGCCAGGTTATCGAGAAAGTAAGCGGGATGCCCTGGGACCGATTCATCAAGGAACGCTTGTTCCTGCCTCTGGGTATGAAAAACACTTTTCCGACTCTCGCGCAGGCGCGCCAGTACCATAATCGATCCGTTGCTCACTTTGAAATCAAAGGCAGGATTCAGCCGATTCCGGAAGATGTGGCAGATGCGATTGCACCGGCCGGGGCAGTATGGTCAACCGCAGACGACATCGCGAAGTGGGTGAACTTCATGCTCGGCAACACAACTGTCAACGGTAAAGAATTGCTGAAGCCGGCCACGATGAACGAATTGTTCAAGCCGCAAACAATGGTGCCGCCGGGTCAGTTTTATCCGACCATCGCCATCACTAAGCCGCATTGGATGACCTATGGCCTGGGCTGGTTTCAGCACGACTATCGCGGTGAGATGGTCAACTTTCATACCGGAAGTTTGTCGGGGCGAACAGCCATCATCGGCTTGCTGCGCGACAAGAATCTCGGTGTCTACATCTTCGGCAATCTCGACCACGCCGAAGTGCGGCACGCTTTGATGTATAAGGTGTTCGACCTCTTTGCTTTCAATGACAACAGCCGTGATTGGAGTAGTGAATTCAAGACGCTCTACGACAAAATCAAGGCTGATGCCGCGAAACGAACGGCGGACGCCAGAGCCAGGCGCGTGCCGGACACAAAGCCGAGTCTGCCTCTAAGTGCATATGCCGGACGTTACTCGTCGCCATTCTATGGAACAGTTGAAATTGCTTTGGTGGATGGCAAATTGAAAGCGATCTTTAACCAGGGCCTCAGCGCCGAACTCGGTCCCTGGCAGTTTGATTCATTCATGGCCACCTGGAACAAGAGCTGGTGGGACGACAGCG
>CBFHBI010000650.1:0-2613 GCA_965653755.1 uncultured Blastocatellia bacterium | reverse complement strand
TCCAGTGCCATCTTCACCAGACCCATATCGAGATGCTACGCGTGGTTTGCCGCGACGATAAAATTCGTATGATAAGGAATGTTCGAGCGGCCTTCGTACTTGGTTCGCAGCAAACGCTCGTAAAGAGCGCGCTGGGCCAGACTTACGGTCTTGCCGCCGATGGTCTTGAGAATCTCGGGAATGTGAATCTCGTCGTCCTTTTCCGACTCCAGGCGCAGACGCGAACTTTCGCGCTTGCCGCTCGCCGGCGCTTGCCGGTTGACGACGGTCAATAATTCGCGCACGTCCTGGACTTCGTTCAAACGCTCCGGAGCAGTTAGCGCGCCGCCGGCGTTTTCGATCGCCTGGGCCAATTCGACAAACATCAAACTGTCGAAGCCAAGATCTCCGAGGCGCGTGCCGATTGAAACTTCGTCGAGCGTCCGATTCGATACCGACGCGACGATCTCAATCAGCCACGCCGCATCACCCGTCAATTCTTCACCTCGAGCTTCAGCGCCGCGCGTCTGGTCTTCCATCTGCTGCATCATCTTGAGGACTTCGGGGCGCTTTACTTTGCGCGTCGCGGTCCGCGGCAACTCGTCATCGGTGAAGTGCAGCAGCTTCACGCGTTTGTAATAAGGCAGCTTCGCCGAGACGTCGCGGAAGTGCTCTTCGATCTTCTGCCGCAGCTCTGCACGCGAAAGCGAAATGTCGTAATCATGATCGGGCACGACCATGCACGCGACTTTCTCGCCGATGCCGTCGGGCAATCCAATCACGCTTAACTCTTTGATGTAAGGCGACTCCTGGTAAACCTCTTCGACTTCGTCCGGATAAACGTTCTTGCCGTTGGTATCGACGATGATGTCTTTCGAACGGCCAACGAGGTAGAGATTGCCGTCGTCATCCAAGCGGCCGAGGTCGCCCGTGTAAAGCCAGCGATCGACCAACGCCTGCCGGGTCGCTTCTTCGTTGCCGAAATATCCCAGCATCACATTTGGTCCACGAGCGATCACTTCACCGACACCTGACGCGTCGGGTTCGGCAATTCGAATCTCAACTCCCGGCAGCGATTTGCCGACCGTGCCTGCCAGCATGCGGTTCTCAGGCCTGGTCACCGTCAAAACGGGTGAAGCTTCGGTCAATCCATAGCCTTCGAGAATGGTGAAGCCGAGCCCTTGAAAATCACGCCGCACTTTTTCATTCAAGGCCGAGCCGCCGCTGATGAAGTAGCGAATGCGACCGCCCATGCCTTCGTGAATCGGATAGAAAAGCATCTGGCCGAAATTCAGCGGTGTCTTGTCGCGCAGCCACGCGTTGAATTTGATTAGCAATTCCGTCCCGTCTGAGACCAGCTTGCCGCGATCGTGCAGACGGTTCTTGATCCGTCGATGAAGCAATTCCCAAAGCGCCGGCACGCCGACCATTCCGGTCACGTGGCCATTCTTGATCGCCTTCGCGAGATGCTCGCTGGTCAATTCGGGCAGATAGGTGATTTGCGCGCCGCGACTCAAAGGCGTGAGAAAGCCGGTAGAGAATTCAAACGTGTGATGCAACGGCAACACGGACAGCACGCCATCGCTCGTGTCCATGTCGAACACTGACGACAACATCGAAACCATGCTGGTAAGGTTGCGGTGTGAGAGCATCACCCCTTTGGGACGGCCCGTGGTTCCCGAAGTGAAGATGAGCGACGCGACCGACTGCGCCGTGACGCGCGCCGGCAGCAACGACACTCGCTCTTTCTCAATCTGCTCATCGACCAACTCGAAGACTTGATCGAAAGTCCAAATCTTTACCTCATCCAATCCCGCCGCCTTTAATTGTTCAGGCAGCGACGAACGTTCTTCCTTTAATTTATCGCTGATGACGATGCCTGAAGCCTCGCCGGCGCGGGCAAAGTTCACGACTTCTTCGGTCGAACTTTCCGGGTCAACCGGAATGCAGGTCGCGCCCGCCTTCAGAACGCCAAAATAAGTCATGCCCCATTCGGGCGCGTTGTGACTGAACAGCATGACGCGGTTGCCGTGTTTGATTCCGTGGCTGGCAAAGAACGCCGCCGCGCGCGTCGCCAACTCGCGCAAATCGGCATAGGTGTATTGCTCTTTGTGGCCGTCGCGCTCGATCCGCATGGCCACGCGGGTCTCGTGACGCTTCGTCGTCGTCTCGAACAGCTCGAGCAGGTCGCGATAGGTATAGACACGCTTTGGCTGCGCGCGCATGTCTTCCTCGAGTGTCGGCAACACCCACTTTTTCAAACCCGGCATGTGGATGTTCATCCAATAGTCATACCAATCGAACTTTTCCGGGTCCCACGTCAGCAATTGTTTTTCATCTTCACTGATGCGGCTGAACAGCGCGCGGACGTTATCACAACGGAAGATGTAAGCGTTCTCGACGGTGAAGGGCAGGAACATCTCAAAGGCTTCGGTGGCTTCGCGAGTTTGCTCTTCAATCCGATCGACGGTCTGCTTCATTCGGTTGACGACGCCTTCGTAGCGGCCGCCACCCCAGCGCGGCTTGGCTTTATCGAGCAGCGACGAAACCTTCCTGGCCGCGCTATTCATCATCGGCACCGACGTGGCATCAAACCATTCAGGCGAAACTCGAAACGGCTCAATGCGCGCGGAA
>CBFHBI010000649.1:0-2615 GCA_965653755.1 uncultured Blastocatellia bacterium | reverse complement strand
TGGAAAGCTTGATCGTGATCGATGCGGAACACGCCGGCGGGCAAATCCGAATTGAAGAACAAGCCGCCCGATTCAGGTGGAAAGTAACGAGCGCGAGTGTGGCCGGCGACGAAGAAGGCTGATAAGCCTTTGTAGTTAGCGAGATTTACCCGCACGCTTACTCCGTCAAGCTTCGAAAGACTCCAAGAAATCGGAAAGGTTATCGGTGTATTCAGAATTACATTGAAGTCATAAGCATTCACCGTGTGCTTATTGAAATAGTCACCGTCGATAAAGAGGTACTTTCCGATAGCCTGTTGAAAACCTAAGTTGAATTGATTGCGCCGGCCGGGTTGTAGCGGTTTGTCCGAAGCGTCACCGAGAATTCCGTCAGCTAAACCTCCTGCGCCGGTAGCGCTCGAAAGGATCAAGTTCTCGTTGTAAGGCGTTTCGAAGTTGCGCGTGTAAGATCCTCTGATGATGGTGTTGGTCCGCTTAATTAAATAAGACACGCCGATTCGCGGCTGCAACCCGCGTCCTTTACTAATGCCGTTGTAATTATCGAAGCGAAGACCCAGACTCAAGGATAACCCGTCGTGAAACGTGAGATTATCCTGAGCGTAAAGAGCTTCCTGCTTTACATCCGCATGCCCGTGGAACCTGAACAGTTTGCCGCCACGCGTCAAATCAAATCGCAATAGACCGGGAATGAAGTCCGGACTTGCCGGATCGTTGAAATTTGGATCGGTAATCCCAAACTGGAAATTCTCAGTTAGAAAAGTATGCTGAAACTGGACGCCGAATTTCGCGTTGTTGATGCCTTTGACATAAGAGACGTCAGCTTTCACGCCGACGTTATTCAAACGCCGCTGTTGACTCACTGTTTGAGTCTCATCGGACAAGGGATTAGCGCTGGGAAAATATTTGACAGTATCCAACCTGTAAAAAGGGTTGATGGTCAGCACAGTCGTGGCGTTGAAAGTGTGAACGTAGCCGGGGGCGACATTGATCGAATGCACTAACTGCCGCTGATCCTGGCCGAGCGCTTGTTGGTCGAACGTGTTGGCGATCTGAAAGCGATTGCGCGCGAGATACAGGTTCAAATGAAAGACATCACGGCTGCCGAACTGATAGTCAAAACGATCGAAAAGGTTTAAGGACGTTCCGCGATCGTGGAGTGGCGTAAATTCTGGCGCGTCCAGAAAACGACGCGATCGTTCGCCGGTGAAAGCCGTGAAGTTGCCGGCCCTCGCATTTCCAAAACCAAGCGTTGCGTCAGTTACCGAGATGCCGAAGCTGCCGAACGAAGTCGTAACGCTGCCTGTAGGTTTCTTCTGATTGAGCCCGGATCGACTTATGGCATTTATCACCAGGCTCGTCTTATCGCCGTACTCCGCAGGAACGGCGCCGGTGATGATTTCCATCGATTGGATTGCATTGACGGGTAATTGAGTTGAGAATGCCTTGCTCTGCTGATCCGTGATCGCTTGATTGTCGAGTGAGGTTTGCGATTGCGCGTGATCGCCCAGCGGATGAAAGAAGCCGTTTGAATCGGCAGCGACGCCTGGAGCCGTCAACGTGACCACGTCACTCAGCCCCGATCCCGGGTCTCTCACCGGCAGTATTGCCATCAGCGATTGATCGACAACTGTGTGCGTCGATGCCACGTTTTCAAGCAAGTCTGCGCCGCCAACTAAGTTTACCGTTACGGTGACGCTGGCACTTCCAACGGCCAAAGGAATTCGTAAGTTAATCGGCACCGAAGTCCTTACGGACAGGGCTTGACTCGAAGGATCGAATCCATTTGCCGAAACCGTGAGTTGATAGCTGTTAGGTGGCACGTCGTTGAAACGAAATGCCCCGTCTGCGTCCGTTGTTGAAGTTCGCTTGTAACCCGTGATGGAATTCTCGATCGTTACGGTGGCGTTCGGCACAGCCGCATTGTTTGGATCAATGACCACACCTGTAACAGTGCCGGCAGAACCTAATGCCTGAGCGAAAGACGGCAAGCAAGCGATCGCGATGAACAGAATCGCCAGCAGGCTCCTACTATACGTTCGACTTTCAAGCAGAGAGATACGAATCATGTTTTGCTCCAGACGAATTGGTCTTTGGGGAAACGACTTCTAACAGTAGGAGCAAAGCGCAGGAGTCAGCCGCAACTATTCAACGCATTGAAGAATATCGCCGATAGAGTGTTTGATTTCGAGGGTGACTGTTATCTTGCTCGTCGCGAGTGTACCTGGGAATCAAAGCTTTCGTCTCACCCCGACGAGGCCGTCATTGCCCTGTCAAATTAACCGAAATCCATTGTCAATGTGATGAGTCCAATGAGACTTCGCAACGCGCAGAGACAAAGCGTTTTCGAAGCGCAGATTTAATTGCGCGTTCCGCTGTTGCCAGGCTGCGTTGGCGTCAGATTTCAATGAGCTGTAAGAATCTATACGTGGGTTGTCGCCGGAAACCCACGAACTGTCAGACAGTCGACTGGGTAACTCGTACAGCTTGGTTCCAATTGACCTCTTCGCCTTTCCTCTCGGAGCTCTCTGGCATAAGCCTCGCCAACGGAACAACATGCTCCGCGGCTACGGCACGGAGCAGCGACTACTGGCCCAGCTAGCATCAACAGGAGGTCA
>CBFHBI010000648.1:0-2622 GCA_965653755.1 uncultured Blastocatellia bacterium | reverse complement strand
CTGGCCGCGCGGTCGCCTCCGCTTGCGCGGACCGCAACGCGATCTGCTCGCTCGAGATGGGTGGCAAGAACGCGATCATGGTAATGGACGATGCCGACGTCGATAACGCGATCGAAGGCGCAATCTGGGGAGCGTTCGGAACTTCGGGACAGCGATGCACCGCATCGTCGCGGCTGATCGTGCACAAGAAAGTCTATAAAGAATTTTCAAAGAAGCTGGTCGAGCGTGCGAAACGTTTGCGGATCGGCAACGGTGCGGACCCGTCGGTTGATGTTGGCCCAGTCATCAACCAGAGTGCGGTGGAAAAAATTCTGAGCTACATCGACATCGGCAAAGATGAAGACGGTGCGACGCTCGCCGGGGGCGGCAAGCATTTAACCAAAGGGGATTACGCGCACGGTTACTTCATCGAACCAACCGTCTTCACCGACGTTGCGCCGGACATGCGCATTGCGCAGGAAGAGATCTTCGGTCCGGTAACTGCTGTGATTCCGGTCAATTCTTTGGACGAAGCCATAGACGTTGCCAATGGAGTGCAATACGGATTATCAGCAGCCATTTACACGCAGGATGTGAATCGCGCGTTCCACGCGATGAACGAAATCTACACCGGCATCTTCTACATCAACGGCTCGACCATCGGCGCCGAGGTTCATCTCCCCTTCGGCGGCACCAAGGGCACCGGCAACGGCCATCGCGAAGCCGGCACGCAAGTCCTCGACATTTTTTCTGAATGGAAATCCATTTACGTCGATTACAGCGGCAAGCTGCAACGCGCGCAGATCGATAATAAGAAAGCGATCGGATAGGAGCGCCGCATCCTGCGGGCGGTACGCAGGCATCCTGCCTGCAGACTCTGACGGGTGCGAATTCGCACCCGTTTTGTTATGGTTTGCTGTTCATGGAAACGTCGCGCATCCGCAACTTCTCGATCATCGCGCACATCGATCACGGCAAATCGACTTTGGCTGATCGTCTGCTCGAATTGACTGGCGCCCTCAGCAGCCGCGAAATGGCAGCGCAAGTGCTCGACGACATGGATCTTGAGCGCGAGCGCGGCATCACGATCAAAGCGCACGCGGTGCGACTTGATTACAAAGCGAATGATGGGCAGAACTATGTTTTGAATTTGTTCGACACGCCCGGTCACGTCGATTTTTCTTATGAAGTATCGCGTTCATTGTCAGCCTGCGAAGGCGCATTGCTCGTCGTCGATGCTTCGCAGGGAGTGGAAGCGCAGACGCTCGCGAACACCTATCTCGCCATCGAACACAATCTGGAATTAATTCCGGTCATTAACAAAATCGATTTGCCGGGCGCCGAGCCAGAGAAAGCGATTGAAGAGATCGAGCACTTCATCGGGCTCGGCACGCACAACGCAGTGCTCACCAGCGCGAAGACTGGCGAAGGTGTGCATGAAGTTCTGGAAAGCATCGTCCGCGACGTGCCGCCGCCTAAGGGCGACGCGGAAGCGCCGCTGAAGGCTTTGATCTTCGATTCGTGGTACGACTCGTATCGCGGTGTGATTGTTTTGTTTCGCGTGATTGATGGCGTGATTCGGCCCGGCATGAAAGCGCGGTTTATGAGCACCGACCGCGATTATTTGATTGACACCCTCGGCGTGAATCGTCCGCGTCCGACGCCTATCGATCAACTCGGTCCAGGCGAGGTGGGCTTTCTGACGGCATCGATTAAAGCCGTCGCCGACGTGCAAATCGGCGACACGATCACGGAAGCCGCGCGTCCAACGAATCAACCATTTCCCGGCTTTCAAAAGATCAAGCCGATGGTTTTCGCGGGACTGTATCCAGTTGACGCCGATCAATATGAAGATCTGCGCGATGCGCTCGACAAGCTCCGACTCAATGACGCTTCGTTCTTTTATGAACCGGAAACGTCCGCCGCGCTTGGTTTCGGATTTCGTTGCGGCTTTCTCGGACTGCTGCACATGGAGATTGTGCAGGAGCGTCTGGAGCGCGAGTTCAATCTCGATTTGATTACTACTGCACCGAACGTTCGTTATCTGGTGACGACGACGGATGGGCAAACAACTGAAATTGATTCGCCGGCGAAGATGCCTGAATCGGTGCGCATTGCGAAAATCGAAGAGCCGATGATCAAGGCCGTCATCCTCACGCCTGACGAATTTCTCGGGGGCATCTTGCCTTTGCTGGAAGAAAAGCGCGGTACGCAGAGAGGTTTCGAATACATCGCCGCGAACCGCGTAATGCTGACTTACGAATTGCCGCTCAATGAAATCATGCTTGATTTCTATGATCGTTTGAAGTCGGTTTCGCGCGGATATGCATCGCTCGATTACGAATTCATCGATTTTCGCGAAAGCGATCTGGTCAAACTCGACATCCTCGTCGCCGGCGAACCTGTGGATGCGCTCTCATTGATCCTACATCGCGAAACTGCGCAGACTCGCGGACGTGCGCTCGCTGAAAAAATGAAGCAATTAATTCCGCGCCAGCTTTTCGAAGTTCCGATTCAAGCCGCCATCGGCAACAAAGTCATCGCCCGCGAAACCGTGAAAGCGCTCGGCAAAAACGTCCTCGCGAAATGCTACGGCGGCGATATCACGCGCAAACGCAAGCTGCTCGAGAAGCAAAAGGAAGG
>CBFHBI010000647.1:0-2633 GCA_965653755.1 uncultured Blastocatellia bacterium | reverse complement strand
CCGAAAACAGTGGCTCGGCAATCAACACTCGCGAACCGGACAAGTACTCAGCCACGCTGGTTTTTACTATTCAGACGCAAGGCGGCGATAAAGCGATCGGAGTGCCGCCGCTGAGTCTGCAGGTTGCGCGCAGCGGCGACGATCGACGGTTGGAGTTCAAATTGCCGGACGGCACGCCATTGATTTATCTCGATCACGACAATCATCATTACGTGATTCTGCCGTCGCGCAAGCAGTACGCCGAGCTGACCAGGGAAGCGACCGGCGTGCAGCTGCAGAAGTTGATGACGCCCGGACAAGTGGTCGAAAGCTTGAAGAACCTGAAGGGCATTCAGCGCGCGGGCGACGAAACTTACAACGGCCGCGCCGCCGAGAAATATCAATACAGCCGCACGGCCAACACGAATACGAAAGCCGGCGAGGTCCAGGCCAATGCGTATATCTACGTCGATAAAGAGACGGGCCTGCCGCTGCACGCTGAAGTGACCGCCGAGAGTTCCGGCGACGTGAAGGGCATGAACACTGCCCGGATCGTGGCGGAGATGCAGGACATCAAGACCGATCTCGACGGGTCGATGTTTCAGACGCCGGCAGGTTACGATCAAGTGCCGGAGGAAAAAGTGAAGCAGCAGATCGATGCGCTAACCAGCGCGGTGGCCGCAATCGTGAAAGGCATGGTGGCGAATGCGTCCAGCACGCCTCCGCCGTCGCCTTCGACCAATCCGTAAAAGATGAAGAAAGCCATTGCCCTTCTCATCGTTGGCCTGTTTGTTGGCGTGCTCGGCACGATCTTCTTTCTCGGCTCGCCGCGCAAGAGCGCTCTGCCGGGCACGCCCCTGAAACCTCCGGATCGAAATAACGATTCCTCAGGAACCGTCACGGTCACGATCGACGAGAAATTTTTCGATTCGTTGCTCGGAACCATTTTCAACAAACTTGGCCCACCACAGTTGAAACTGTCGCAGAATCAAACGCAACCGTCTATTCAGCCGGCAGCTTTTCAAGGCGAATGCAATAACACCGTCGTCTTGAATTCTGAATCAGGCGATGTGAAAACCGGAGTGCGCTTCACCGGCGGAAAGATCGTTGCGCCGCTAGCGTTTTCCGGCAGTTACAACCTACTCACGCAGTGTATTCAGTTCAAAGGCACTGGACAGGCAACCGTCGATCTTTCATTCGACGCCGCGAAGCAGACAGTATTCGGGACGCTGAACGTTGACCAGCTCAATCTGGAAGGCGTTAACCCTGTTGTCAGCACATTTGTTACAGCCTTCGTGCGTCGCGCGATCGATGAGCGGCTAAATCCGTTTTCGGTGCTGCCGGTTTCACAACTTTCCCTGTCTGTTCCCATTCACGTCAGCGGCGGCACGCTCAAAGCCAACGTGAAAGACGTCCGATCTGAGATCCAGGAAGGCACACTCAAGCTTTATCTCACCTACGATTTTAGCGCCGAAGGAAAACAGTCCTAGCGACCACGGTCCTGTAAGGGCAGGGCTTGTCCCTGCCCGCGTCCGCCGCGTAACGGGCGGGTACAAGCCCCGCCCCTACAGAATTTCCATATCAAAATTAATTCGTCATGTAACGTTTTGCCAGTTTTCGTCATTCACCGGCGAAATTGAACAACGCTTCTCATCGAAGCGTACTAACGGAGGACGATCATGACGATGAAGATTTTTGCAGTAGCATTGCTGGCGCTGGCGCTGACGGCTTGCGAATCCAGCACGGAGAATACGAACACGGGCAACGAGAATCGGCCAGCCGCGACTTCGCCGGCCCCAGCAACACCGGCAGCCACTGCCGCGCCGATGTCGAGTCCGGCGCCGTCCAGCGCGGCCGCGACGCAACTCAAAGCCGGAGACAAAGTGAAGGTTATGCTGAACGGTGCATCGAGCGAAGGAACCATCGTCAGCGTTGACGAGAAGGCGGGCAAAGCCACGGTGAAGATTCAGGGACAGAAGGAAGATAAGACGGTGGCGCTGTCGGCCGTCACCAAGCAGTAAATCAGTTGCGGCGAATGCGTATCGCGCGAGAGTACGGGTGAGGGATTTATGCCGAGCGGTAAGTCCCTCGCCCTAATCCTCTTCAATGCCGATAAGAAATGTTCTGGGGTGATCGAGAAAGACGATGTCAGCCGTGACGCATTTCAAAGAACTGGGCCGCGAGGATTTCGATCGATTGCTGCTTTGGCTCGATGCAGATCGCGAACGCGCCGGACTAATCTACGAGCGAATTCGCTGGCGGCTGGTAACGATTCTCGCGTCGCGCGGTTGTCCGCTGGCCGAAGAACTCGCTGACGAAACGATCGATCGGGTCGCCCGCCGCGTCGTTGACATTGAACCAACTTACGTTGGCGACAAGGCCATTTATTTTCTCGGCGTCATGAACAATGTGCATCACGAATTCTTGCGGCGGCCAAACGGGCCGCGTTTGTTGCCGGTTGACGATCATGCCGAGCAGCGCGAAGTGGTCCATCTTTGTCTCGACAAGTGTCTCGGCCGGCTCGCGCCGTATTCACGGCAATTGATCGAGCGATATTACGCGGCGGACAAGCAGGCGAAGATCGATTTAAGAAAAGTCATCGCGCGTGAATTGGGATTAAAGCCGGCGACGTTGCGAATCCGCGCGTTGCGCAT
>CBFHBI010000646.1:0-2638 GCA_965653755.1 uncultured Blastocatellia bacterium | reverse complement strand
GCAGCGCGTTGTCACCGCTCAGCGATTTGAGAATTTCGTTCTTGCGTTTCTCCAACGCCGCAGCGTCGGCCAGAAGCTTCTCCGCGTTTGGCGTATCGAGCAACGCACGACGAATGGCGGCGAAGCGAGGCGTCAAAGCATTCGCCGCTTGGGTTGCGCCCGACACGGCGCGTTGCAGACGCGCGACCTTGGTTTGGAAATCAACCAGCGCCTGTCGGTCGGCAACATTCATCTTGTCCTGACCTTCGACGACCACCTGAAACTCCTGAGGTTGGCCGAAAGACGTCATCACCCCATTGACTCGCTTCGCGACCGAGACTTTGTAAGTGCCCGGCATCACGAGCGGACCAGCCGGGCCGCCACCGAAAAAGTCGTCGCCCTCTGGGTTTGGCGGCGGCGGCAGATTGGGCGGGAAATATCGCAGATCCCAGTTGACGCGCTGAATGCCCGCCGTCGTTGGGCCAGTTAGTCGGCGTACGATTTTCCCGGATGAGTCAGTGATCGTGAACAAAACCGTCGGCGGCTCTTCTTCCTCCTCGGCGGCCAACTCGGCAGCACTCGCTACGGGCACGTTGCCGCCGCTTCTCGCTGCAGCGCGCTCGGCTTCCTGTCGCCGCATCTTCTTCGTTTTCAATTCTTCTTTCAGATAGTAAGTGAAGGTGGCGCCGAATGCCGGGTTCTCGGCGGTAAAAAATCCTTCACCCTGAAAACTCCGGCCGCCTCCGCCCAGGGGCTGCGCCTGGATGTACATCAACGCGTCCTTCACCGGAAACAGCGCGTCGTTCTTCAAAAGGTCCGGCGTGATCGAGCGCAGCGGCGTGTAGTTGTCAAGAATGTAAATCCCGCGGCCGAACGTTCCGACCACGAGATCGTTCTCGCGTTTTTGAATTACCAGGTCGCGAATTTGAATCGTCGGCAGTCCGCCGCGCATCTGAATCCACTTGCCGCCGCCGTCGAAGGTGACGAACAAACCGAATTCAGTACCAACGAATAATAGATTCTTATTCACATGATCTTCGGCGATGGACCATACAGGCCAATTCGCAGGCAGATTGCTCTTGATCGAAGTCCAGGTGCGACCGGCGTCGGTGCTCTTGAAAAGATACGGCTTAAAATCAGCGTTCTGATGATTTTCAAAAGCGACGTAAACCGTGTTCGCATCGTGATTGGACGTGACGATGCGGCTGACGTAAGCAAGTTCGGGCACATCGCCAATCTTTTCAACTTTGCGCCAGCTCTTGCCGCCGTCTTCGGTGATTTGAATCAGCCCGTCGTCAGTGCCGACATAAATCAAGCCTTCTTTTTTCTGCGATTCGGCGAGCGCTGAAGCGTTGCCGAAGAAGGCAGTTGATTGGTTCTTCGCGACCGCGTCCATGCTCCAAACTTTGCCCATCACCGGCAACTTGTCGCGATCGAGCTGGCGCGAAAGATCGCCGCTGATCACCTTCCAACTGTCACCGCGATCGTCGCTGCGATAGAGCTTGTTCGACGCGAAATACAGACGCGTGTGCGAGTGCGGACTGATGATGAAAGGCGAGTCCCAATTCCAACGCAGAGGATCTTCGCCACGCATCGATTGCGGCTGAATCCCCATGCGTTCGCCCGTGCGTTTGTCGTCGCGCACGATGTTGCCGCCCTGTAGTTCCGCGTAAATCACGTTTGGATCTTCGGGATCGACTTGCGTGCGAAAGCCGTCGCCGCCCTGAGTCACGAACCAGTCGGCGTTGACGATGCCGGACGCGTTGCGCGTGCGCGATGGACCACCGAAGGCGTAATTGTCCTGCGCGCCGCCGAACACGTTGTAGAACGGCGTCGCATTATCAGTCGTGATGTCGTAGAACTGCGTGACCGGAAGATTTGCTTTGAAATACCAGTTCGCGCCGCGGTCCCAGCTTTCATAAACGCCGCCGTCACAGCCGACCAGGTAATGATCGTTGTTGGCTGGATCGATCCAAATCTCGTGATTATCGACGTGCTTTGATCGCTCACCCAGGCGTCGTAGCGTGCGGCCGCCATCGTCTGACACCATCAGAAAGACGTTCATCACGTAAATGCGATCGACTTCCTTTGGATCGGCGACGACGTGCGCGTAGTACATGGCGCCGGCGTCGAACTCGTTGCGCTTCTCCCAACTGCCGCCGCGATCGCTGGAACGAAAGATGCCTCCGCGTCGATCGCCTGATTCGATCGTCGCGTAGATCACATTCGAATCAACCGGCGAAATTGCCAGACCGATGCGCCCCATGTCGCCGGTCGGCAAACCGGCACGCAATCTGTTCCAGGTCGCGCCGGCATCAGTCGATTTGTAAATCGCGCTTTCCGGACCGCCGTCAATCAGCGTGAACATGTGACGGCGGCGTTGATAGGACGAGCAGTAAATCGTTTTCGGATCGTTCGGGTCGATCACCACGTCGGTGACGCCGGTGTTCTCGCTGATCTTGAGAATTTGATTCCAGGTCTTGCCGCCGTCTGTCGTCTTGTAGAGACCACGATCTCCGCCCGGCCCCCACAGCGGTCCCTGCGCGGCAACATAAACGATGTTTGAATCTTTTGGATCGATGGCGATGCGGCCGATGTGCTCGGAATTCTTCAGCCCAACGTTGCGCCAGGTCTTGCCGCCATCATCTGATTTATAAAC
>CBFHBI010000645.1:0-2641 GCA_965653755.1 uncultured Blastocatellia bacterium | reverse complement strand
CGGCGCTCATCTGTTCGCCGATGCGCTGCGCAGCTATAGCCGCATGAACGTCATTGCCGAGTTCAAGCGCCGTTCGCCCTCAAAAGGAAAAATCAATTCGCGTGCTGAACCTGCGGCGATGGCCAATCTTTATGAATCGGCCGGCGCCGCTGCGATCTCGGTGCTCACTGAAGAAGATTATTTCGACGGGTCACTGGAGGATCTGCGGCAAGTGGGCGAAGCGACCCAGCTTCCCATCCTGCGCAAGGACTTCATCTTTGACGAATATCAGGTTTACGAATCGGCGGCGGCCGGCGCGGACGCGCTTTTGCTGATCGTTGCGGCGCTCGATGTCGAGACGCTGGCGAAGCTGCGCCAGATTACTGAAGATGAATTGGGAATGGATGCGCTCGTCGAGGTTCACAGCCAGCCCGAATTGGATCGCGCGCTCAGGTGCGGCGCGAGTTTGATTGGTGTGAACAACCGCGACTTGCATTCATTCACGGTCTCGACCGACATTTCGTACTCGCTGGCGCGCGCGGCGGCGCACAAAGCGACGTTGATAAGCGAAAGCGGTCTGACTCCCGAACAGGCACGCAAACTTCGCGACGCAGGATATCAAGGTTTCCTCGTGGGCGAGTCGCTAATGCGTGCGGATGACGCGGCCGCGAAGCTGCGCGAGTTCCTGGACCCCGAAAGCACGCGATTATCGCGAAACGTCTGGGTGAAGATCTGCGGCATCACGAATCTTGAGGATGCAGCCGCTGCGGTTGAAGCCGGCGCGGACATGCTCGGCTTCAATTTCTATCGGCCGAGCCCGCGGTTTATCGAACCGTCAAATGCGCGGGCAATCATTGAGCAGATTCGAGCGACGGTCGATGGGCAATCCAGGCACGTGTCAATGGTCGGAGTGTTTGTTGACGAATCGAGTGCCGAAGTGACCCGCATCGCGGAAGCTGCAAGTCTGGATGGACTGCAACTTCATGGCCAGGAAACGGTTGAATATTTTCAAAGGCTCAGGCGATCGTCCCCGCAGCGATTTTTGATTAAGGCGTTCCATTCGGATGCTTCGCTGCAGCTCTCGGCCCTGCGCAAGTATTCGCCTGAAGCTTTGATGATTGACGCGAGCGATGCGAACCTGCGCGGCGGCACCGGAAAGGTCGCGAATTGGCTGGCTGCGAAAGAAATCGCCAGGGAATTGCCGCGAGTGTTTCTCGCGGGCGGTCTGTCGCCCGAGAACGTCGCCGAGGCGATCGCGCTGGTCCAACCGTACGCCGTCGATGCGTGCAGCTCGCTGGAGATTTCGCCCGGTAAAAAGAGAGCGGCCCGTATCAGAAGTTTTGTAGAGGCAGTGCGAAACAGTAAACTGCAAACAGCGGAGTTTTTGGGTTGAGAGTTCAAACTTTAGTTTGCATTCGCTTGTGCGAGCTAAAGCTTGAACTCTGAACCAAACGTCGATAGCGGTGGAAGGAAAATAGATTGGTCCAAACGATCGAACCAGCGCACGCCGGCGAAGCAGTTGCTTCGCAAACGAGGACTGCTTCCGAAGCGCCGGCTTCGGACCGCGCCTTAGCTGCTTTCGGTTTGCGCAAATCTTACGGCCGGAGGCGCGTGGTCGACGATGTGACCTTGCACGTTGAACCGGGCGAAGTTGTCGGCCTGCTTGGGGCGAACGGCGCGGGCAAGACTACGACGTTCTACATGATCATCGGATTGGAGACGCCTGAAGCGGGCCGCGTCCGGCTCAGCGGCGAAGATGTGACCAGGTTACCGATGTATCTGCGCGCGCGGCTCGGTCTCGGTTACCTGCCACAGGAGCCTTCGATCTTTCGCAAGATGACGGCGGCGGAAATTATTCTGGCGGTGTTGGAAACTACGGGGATGCGCCGGCGCGAACAGCGCAAGCGTGTTGAGGAGGTGCTGCAGGAGTTCGGCATCGAACACGTGCGCAACACGCGCGGTGATTCGTTATCTGGCGGCGAGCGACGCCGGACCGAAATCGCGAGAGCATTAGCCACTGAGCCGCAGTTCATCTTGCTTGATGAACCGTTCGCCGGGATCGATCCGAAAGCTGTCGATGACATTCAGAGTGTGATTCTTTATTTGCGCGGCCGCGGCATCGGCATTCTGATTACCGATCACAACGTGCGCGAGACGTTGGGTGTGACTGACCGCGCGTACATCATGGCCGAAGGAAAAATCTTTCGCTCCGGCCCGCCACGCGCCTTGACCGACGACGCCGAAGTCCGTCGGCTGTATCTCGGAGAAAAGTTCCGAATGTAAATCGCAATGCACGATCCGTACCGCGTTAGGTTATAATCCCCCCGAAGCGGAAATCCGCTCATAATCTTC
The DNA here is from genome assembly GCA_965653755.1 of uncultured Blastocatellia bacterium. Lineage (GTDB taxonomy): Bacteria > Acidobacteriota > Blastocatellia > Pyrinomonadales > Pyrinomonadaceae > UBA11740. The sequence goes on along the minus strand of CBFHBI010000645.1, from coordinate 310 downwards.
CCCGGCAATCGAATCGCGAAGCTATTGACGCATGTCAGTTAGGTTAACTACCAGTCTTTCCCAACGTCTCGTGTTGACGCCGCAACTGCGGCAGCGGATCGAGATGTTGCAGATGACCTCACTCGAATTATCGGAGCTAATTCAGCAGCAAATGACTGAGAATCCGGTGCTGGAAGAGGTCGCGACCCAGGAAGAGGCGCGCGAACTCGCCGAGAAGATTCTCGATCACATGGCCAGCGGCGGCGAAATCGATAAGTTTGAAGCGCCGCGCGTCGAGGGAACGGGGCCGGAAATCGGCGAGCCTTCGGCA
>CBFHBI010000644.1:0-2648 GCA_965653755.1 uncultured Blastocatellia bacterium | reverse complement strand
GCGCACGTTCCGGCGTGCTGTCTATTGGCGGATGCACCGCGATGAAGTGATACGTCCGTGGATGAGTCTTCCTTATGTAGCCCATTCTTATCGCATCCCGCCGCGCGTTTTATATGAGGCGCTCAAGATCGAACACCCACCGCACGATCGGCGTCCGATAAAACAGATCGCGGCCGAACAGAAACGTTCCGCCGACGAAGTCATCGCGATTTTGTATCAAACGATCGCGCGCACGCGACAGCAGCCGCCCTCAAATGGACCACCGCAGCCGGAGAAGTCCCGATGAGTCTCGCCGATCAACTTATCGCGCTGGTTTCGACCTACGGATTGCCCGCCCTCTTCGCCGTGATTGCGATTGCGGCGGTCGGTGTTCCCTTTCCCGTCACGTTGACGTTGGTCGTCGCCGGTTCGTTTGTTGAATTGGGCGAGATGAAACTGTGGCAGGTGATGCTCGTCGGAAGTTCCGCCGCGATCCTCGGCGACCAGATTGGCTACTTAATCGGTCGCTGGGGTGGTGATCGAATCGAAAACCGTCTGCGCAAAACGAAAACCGGCGGCGCGAAGATCGAGCGCGCACATGCTTTTGCGAAGCGATGGGGCGCCGCCGGAATTTTTTTCTCGCGCTGGTTGATAACGCCGCTTGGGCCATGGCTGAACCTGACGAGCGGCATGACCGATTATCCCTGGCGAAGATTTTTTGTTTGGGATGTTCTGGGCGAGACGTTATGGGTAGTGCTTTATGTAATGCTGGGCAATATCTTCAGCGGCAGCGTTCAGGCGCTTGCCGATGTTCTGGGAAACCTGACGTGGGTCCTGGTCGGAATAGTTGCGGCGGCAGTTTTGATCGGTTGGCTGGTCAAATCGTTGCAGACTTCCGAGGGCAATTCACTGCGCAAGCGAACGGCGTGAATTAATTTACCTGCTTTGTTCCCTTCAATTCCTTGTACATGTCTTGGACGTTCGGCATGGCGAAATTCTGAAACGCAAAGCTCTTGTATTTTTCCGGCAACGTCAATTCCTTCATTGCCTCATCGACGGTCATTCCCTTGGCAATTCCTTCTGACACCCTCTTTCGCAAGTCGTCAAGATAATCGCGGAAGTCCTGGATGTCTGAAAGCTCCGCAACATTGCCGTGACCGGGCACGTACCTGGCTCTGCGATAAGTCTTCATTATTTGATCGAGTGTCGGAATCCAATCACCCACCGTCGCATCCACGAGATTTGGCAAAGTGTGCGACCAGCCGAGGTCACCGGTAAACACAACGTTCGCATCGGGCACGAAAGCGAAAACATCGCCGCCGGTGTGACCAGGTAAGGTGGCGAGAATCACTTTGCGCCTGCCGAGATCGAGCGTCATCGTTCCCGTCTTGAAAGTCTTCGTCGGATTCGTCAACTTGATCTCGGCCATCGCGTCGAGCCGGCGAATGGTCCGCTCAAGCTGCGCGCGTGGGTCTGGCTGGTTAGGTGGCATAGTTACCATCTGTCCCTGCCCCATCGCCGCCAACTGTTTCTCCGCATCCACTTTTCGTTTTGCCAATTCTTCCGGCCCCGGCAGAAATCGCTTGTTCTTCGTCGTCTGCCAAATCAACACGTTGTCATGCGCGATGATCGGAACGCCGCGCGCAACCAGCACCTGATTACCTCCGGTGTGATCGAGATGATAATGGCTGTTCACCGCGTATTTAATCGGGAGTTTTGTTATCGATTGAATCTCGCCGATCAGTTCTTCAATCGCTGCGGGTGTAAAGAACGTGTCGAAGATCAGAACGCCATCGTTGCCAATGACGAAACCCGCAGTGCCCGAAGCGAGTCCACCCGATTTCGCGATCGCCGCATACACACCGGCAGCAACTTTGACGATCTGAAAATCGTCCTCAGCTTTTGGAGTTAGAATAGTTGCAGATTGAATCGGCGTTCCAAGGCCGGCGATAAGCACGGCCAGCAGAACGATTCGCTGGATGTTTCGCAGTGTCATAGTCTAATCGTTTAGAGGCGGGCTAATGCCCGCCCACACGTCGGGCAGTAGCCCGACTCTAAACAATCGAACCTTATATCTTCGCGAGAATCGCCATCCAACGCTTCCAAGCGTCGTCGTGGGCTTTGCGATTCGCGTTGTACATTGTCAGATCGTTTGCGGCTTTCTTCATCGCTGCTTCGTCCGCGCCCGCGGGCGCTGCGGCTGGCGGCGGATTGTTCGGCTCGCCGGCGCGCATAAAACCATGACCTGCGCCGGTGTAGATGACCGGGTCGTACATCTTATTCAGAGCTTTCATCGCATCGGTAGTCGGCGCAATGGTCGCGTCGATGCGCATGTCGTTCTCGGCATAAAAACCATAAACAGGCGCGCCGATGTTTCCGACTGCGGTCTTATTCACGCTGTACGGCTGTCCCTGCGCGTTGTCGCTTGGCGCAGAGCCGTAGAAAACGAAGGCGGCTTTCAAGGTCGGTCGGCGCGTCGCAAACATGAAAGTCGTGCTCCCGCCCCAACAAAATCCGCCCGCGACGACTTTGCCATTAGCGCCGGGCACCTTCGAAACGTAGTCGGCGACTGCATTCAAATCGCCGGCAACTTGATCGGGAGGCAAAGCGCCAATCGCTTGTCTCACACCATTGGCGTCGAACGAACTTGTACCGCCACCATTGGGTCC